>VXRI01000343.1 GCA_009838595.1 Chloroflexota bacterium
TGTCCAGCCCTACACCATCATGTCATGTAAAGTAAAGCGCCTATTTAAGCGCCGCCGTTCTAGTCGTCGCCCTGCGCCACGGCTAGTTTGCCGATGCCAATCTGAGACATGCGCGCCAGCACGTCGGCTTGCTGAGCGGCTGTTAGGGGTAGTCCCGGCGGACGCGGGCTGCCGCAGTCGATGCCCAGACGCTCGCTGAGGATGAACTTCGCGGTCGGGTGCAAGCCGTATTCGCGCGCCAGCAGCGTCGCGTCGCTCGCCCTGTCTTGCGCGGCTTCCGCGCGCTCCCAGTCACCGTCCTGATAGGCGTTCCAGATGTCCACCCACAGCTCCGGCGCGTAGTTCGGCGGACCGTCAACGCAGCCGGTCGCGCCGATGGTCATCGCAGGCAGCATCAGCATGCTGTTGCCGATGAGGCAGTCCAAACCCATCTTGGCGAACGCCCGCACGTTGGCGAAGGTGATAGCCGAGTGCTTCAGCCCCTTGATCTGCGGCACGCGGTCTTGGATTTTCTGCATTAGCTCGGGCGTGATTTCCACGCCGGTGGACTGCGGCAGGTTGTACACGAACAACGGCAAGTCCGCCGCCGCCGCCACTATCCTATAATGCTCGACAATTGCGTCGTCGTTCTGGCGGTAGAAGAACGGAGGCACGCAGCATATCGCCTCGTTACCCATCTTCGCCGCGTGCTCTGCGAGCGCAGCCGCGCGTTTGGTCGTAGCCGCGCCTACATGCATAATGTTGTTCACACGCCCGCGGTTCTGGTCAGCCGCGATCTCGGCTATCTTCATGTTTTCTTCGTCATCCAACAGCACGCTCTCGCCCGTGCCGCCGGCAATCCAGAAGCCGTGAACACCCGCCTGAATGTTGTACTCCATCACCTCGCGGAACGCCGCTTCGTTAAGCCTGCCGTCCTCGTCCATAGGCGTGATAATTGCGGGCAATATGCCCTCGAAGTCTGCCATCGAAATCCTCCTGAATATATAATGGTGTGTAGAGTGCTTACCGCATCAATCTACTGCGGATTCTATCATAGTTGTCCACTTGCGCCCGCAAATTGCCGTATTTTGGGCATAACGCTTGACTTGCTCTCTGAAAATGTGATAAATATCCTGAAACTCATAGACGAAACTATGAGACTGGCCCCAACCAGAGAGGTAATTAAAAAATCAGGAGGGATCATATGAAACCTAAATGGTTAGGAAAGAAGCTACTATTCGGGGCGGTAGCGGCTACCGCGCTGATAGGTGCCATAGCGTGTGGCTCTGCGCCCGCGGCAGCTCCGCAGCAGGCAGCAGCGCCACAAGCGCCGGCAGCGCCCGCGGCTCCGCAAGCTCCGCAGGCGGCGGCGCCCGCGCCTCAGGCGCCCGCGATGCAGGCTACTACGGCGCCCGCGCCTCAGGCGCAAACATCCGCGCCCGCGCCTGCTCCGAATACTGGCAGCATGATGGATCATGACCATGACGAGCCGGAAGGCAAGCTGCTAATCGCGGTTACCCGCATCGGCGCGCCCAACGGTCTCCCGCGCTTCTGCTCCGCTAGCGCCGGCGGCTGCGCAGAAATCATCTACATGTCCGGTCAAACGGAGACACTGTTCAACTCCGCGCTCGACGACAAGGGATCCCCCACCACCGAGCCAATGCTCGCCACTGGGTTCACGCTCGACCCATCGCTGGAGTTTGGCGACTTTAAGTTGCGTGAGGGCGTGATGTTCCACAACGGCATGGGCGAAATGACCTCTGAGGACGTGGCGTTCTCCTATAACGACGCGAACTCGGTGACAAACCCCGAATCGGTTCACGGGCAGGCGGGGGACTTCGCTCCGCTGATTGCGAGCATGGACCCGGTAGACCCCTACACAGTACGTTTGCAGTACCGTAACTACGACAGCCGTGGGGTTCTGCATCGCTTCAGCCGCTTCTGGCAGACAGCCGGTATCGTCAGCAGCAAGGTGTACGCGGAGAAGGGCGTTGAAGGCATGCAGGACGACTACACCGGCGTCGGCGCGTTCCGCGTTGACGAGTGGGTGCAGCAGAAGCACAAGAAGCTCACGGCATTCGAGGACTATTACGCGAAGGGCGAAGGCAACATTGGCCCGCATGTGGCAGAGATCGAATGGCGCGACATTCCCGCAGGCGAGTCCCGCCGAGCCGCTCTCGAAGCAGGTGAGGCACAGATAGCGCAGGTAGCGCTGGCTGACATCCCCGGGCTAGTGTCCGATGGATACGAAGCGCAGCGCGGAGGTAAGTTCAACTCTATCTTCAACATCGCAATGGCATCCGGCAACTATTGGGAAGAGTTCGGCGCACTGACCGGAGAACCTCTTGAGCGCGACCGCGATGGCGCAGGCACCGCAGAGTTCCCGCACATAGGCAATCCGTTCGAGGATGGCGCTTACAGTGAGGACACGGCTTCGATGCAGTCCGCGCGGCTCGTCCGCAACGCTCTCGCGTGGGGCATTGAGCGCGAGTCCCTTCTGGAAAACACCATCGCCGGTCTCGGCGTGGTCAACCACCAGCCATATCTCTCCATGAATAACCCGAACTACAGGGACGAATGGAACTGGGGCACGGACTTCGCTATGGCGAAAGAGCTTCTGACAGAGGCCGGTTACCCTGACGGTTTCGAGACCGACATGTGGATCGGCACAGGCGAACTGAACTCTGACGTTGGCGAAGCGGTCGGCGCGGGCTGGCAAGACAACCTCGACGTCAAGGTCAACCTGATTAAGACCGAATACGGCACATTCCGCCCGGGTCTGGTCGCTCGCACGAACAAGACTATGTTCACCGGCTGCGGCGACGAGAATAAGGCGAACTTCCCCTATGACTGGGCGCACGGCTTCGTGATGAGCTCCATCAGCGCCGGTGGTTACGGTGTGGGCCAGGAAATCCCCTGGGCTGCTGAAACCTACCTGCAGATGGCTGGCGAGCCTGACAAGGCTAAGCGCGAAGAACTCTCAGCTGCGTTCTACGACAACAACCGCCACTGGGCGATGTGCGTAGGCGTGTTCGAGGTTCCGATCTGGCCCGCATACAGCCCCGACCTGATTGAGGAGTGGGACCAGCGCCCCATAGCCAATGGTAACCTCGCAGGCATCAACAACGTCCGGACAATCAGGCTGGCGCACTAAATCGCAATAGCATGAACTGAACGCGCAGGCGCTTCCGCTTATTCCATAGACGGCGCGCCTGCGTTGTAACCCTTCCGGGCTGCACACTCTGTAAACAACATCCAAGAACCGCGTTTGTGGGATGTGGTATCTCCGTACAACATCCCACTTTCGACACTCACAATCTGCTTCCTGTCCATCAAGCGCGCCTTCCGAGTTGTCTCTTGCTTGCGCGAGTGATGAGAAGCTAGGTACAAGAAGCTAATCGACGGGGAGAAGCGTGGCTAGATGATTAACTTTCTTATCAGACGCATCGTGTTCGGCGCTTTGGCGCTAATCGGGGCGACGCTGTTGACCTTCACCCTGTCGAGGGTTTATGGCGACCCCAGATACTTGTACGCCCAAGAGGGCGGATACGGCATCACTCAGGAGCGCTGGGACGCGCTCGGCAGGGAACTGGGACTAGACAAGCCGATTATCTGGCAATACGGCGTCTGGCTTGGCAACATCCTGAGAGGCAACTGGCAGGATAGCCTTATCGATCGCAAGAGCGTGTTCGACAAGGTCGTAGTAAGCCTCCCCGTTACCCTCAAACTAGCCCTAGCATCATTCCTGTTCGCTTCAGTTGTAGGCATACCGCTCGGCGTCTTATCTGCCGTCAAGAGAGGTTCCCTGGTTGACATGATAGCGCGCGGATTCGCGCTCTTTGGACAGGCGCTGCCGGTCTTCTGGGTGGCTATCATGCTGATACTGCTATTCTCAGTGCGCCTGAAATGGCTGCCAACCGGCACATTAGGCGAAGGGCTATTCCCATGGAAGTACTACATCCTGCCCACCATCACATTGGGCTGGATAGCCGCTGCGAGTTACCTGCGCTTGGTGCGCTCCGCAATGCTGGAGATTTTGGACTCTGAGTTCATCAAGCTGGCGCGCGCAAAGGGCGTTTCCACAAACACCGTCATCTGGAAGCACGGTTTTAGAAACGCGCTTATCGCGCCACTCACATTCTCGGCGCTGCTGCTCACCGGCTTTATCACCGGCGCTGTCGTGACCGAATCCATCTTTGCCATCAACGGACTGGGCAGGCTGGCGTTCGGCTCCATTCAGGACAACGACTTCCCTGTGATGGTAGCGGTGGTGATGGTGTTCACGACCTTCTATGTCGTAATGAACTTCCTGACCGACATGCTCTACGCGCTCATAGACCCGCGTATTAGGTATTCCTAGCAGCGAAGAGATCAATGCGCACACAGGAACGGATGACGAACGAAAACGAACAACCCCTGCGAATGGACAAGGTGTAATTCAATGGCTCAAGCGGAACTTTCGGCTGAACTGACTCAAAGCATAACCGAGTCAACAACCGGGATTGCAGGCTTTTGGAATAAGATAAAGCGTTGGCCACTCGTGTCGATCGTTGTTCTGACGCTGCTAATTGTAACTGCTCTAGGGGCGGGTGTAATCGCGCCGCACAGCCCAATTACCGCCATCCCGGACAACACTATCCTAGCGCCCGCTTGGTACGAGGCGCAATTGGTGTCGGTGCAGGATCTGCCGCTTGTCGCCGCGATTGACGGCGATTTTGTCAACCTATCGGTAGCGGAAGCCGCAGAACTACACAATGTTACTATCGCCCCTGAAATCAGAGGCGATGCGGGCGAGATTCGAAAGGCTTTCAAGGACCAAGCGGACGTGCGCGCCAATGTGATGGAACTCGCAACCGTCACGCAAGTGCGCCAAGTTGACGCCGGCGACGATGCCCCTTGGGAGCCGGTCGGGCTGAACATTCTGCACGCCGCCGAAGCGTATGATGTGGAGTTGTCGCTAGAGCAAATAGCCGATCCGCTGTACGGCGGAGAGGTCGCTAAGGCGGCATTCGAGAAACAAGCCGGACTAGAAATCGAAGTACAAGATGCCGCGATTCCGCGTCCCGTTCTGGAGAATGTGGAAGATGCGGCAGTAGAGTTCGGCGTAAATATCCCGTCTGAACGGCTGCGCGACGAGGAATATATATCAGACGCCTTCTTGCAGCAGGCGAACCTGCGCGCCAAGGTGCGCGTCCCCACAGAGAGCTACCTGCTCGGCGGCGACAACATCGGACGCGATGTGCTCAGCCGGCTGATACACGGCGCGCGCGTGTCGCTGGTCGTTGTCAGCATCGCGCTGGCTAGCGGTTTGCTCATCGGCGTATCTATGGGCTTGGTCGCGGGTTGGTTCGGCGGGCTCACCGACGAAATCATCATGCGCGTAACCGACATCTGGCTTGGCTTGCCGTTCATTCTCGTCGCCATCGTGGTCGTCATCGCCATCGGGCAGACTTTCTTCATCCTGATTGGCTTGCTGGCGCTGCTATCATGGACGCCATTCGTGCGTAATGTACGCGGCGAGGTACTATCGCTCAAGACACGCGATTATGTGAGCCTGGCGCAAGTGGCGGGCGCGTCCACATTCCGCATTATGGTCTGGCACTTGCTGCCGGGCGTAATCAACACCGTCATCGTCATCGCAACACTGCGAGTCGGGCAACTCATCCTCACAGAGGCTATATTGAGCTTCCTAGGCGCCGGCATCCCGCCACCCACACCCGCGTGGGGCGCGATGGTGAATGATGGGCGCGTCTATATCGAAGATGCGTGGTGGATTTCGTTCTTCCCTGGCTTCTGCATATTCCTAGTCGTGATGTCGCTAAACTTCCTAGGGGACTGGATGCGAGACCGCTTTGACCCGCGTCTGCGCCAGCTCTAGGCATTGCAGTGAACCACCGACTATCAGCGACAGAGCAAGAATGAACAATGGCAATGGCGCTCCGCAGGCTTGACCTTACGCGGAGCGCCATTATAATCTAGGCACATGCAAATCAGTTTCAAGACGCTTGCGTGGCAAACATCCGGCTTGACGAAGAAGACTACCCATTCTGGAAATATGCACTGACGAGGACGACTATGAAGAACAAGGTACGACGACTCCATCTGGCGCAATTCACCCTAGTCTTTATCGTTGTGGGGAGCATGGTTGCTCTCGCGTGCGGCGTGGAATCCGGCGACCGCCGTCCCGCGAGAGCGGACGACGATAAGACTGGCGAGTTCCACCGTTCTCCGGTGACGGCATTTGAGCAATTCCGCGTGGATGTGGAAAAGACCGATGCAGGTTGCACTGCCGATCCTGCCGACATAACAGTCTCGGCGGGCGGGCGCATCAATTTCGCCGTGCAGCTCAAGGG
>VXRI01000024.1 GCA_009838595.1 Chloroflexota bacterium
GGTCAGCGGTCGTCGGGCGAGATAGCCGCTGCGATACGACAGTTTGTATCACATCTCCAGCGACGATGTATTCCTTCACATGATTCACCATATCGGCGAACTCTTCGAATGTCATGTTGGATGTGGTGGCAAGTTTCTGGTCAGCCGAACTTTGCGATGGCGTGGGTATGTCCAGTGGCGCACGCAGCCGTGCAATCAGATCATCAATGCGCGCGGTCGCCGCGTGGTACGCTGCCTCCACATCGCCATCCAGATGGGCGTGGCTCACTACGCTGATGGTATGCCCGATATGGTCGAAGACGAGATATGTCATCGTCAGCATGAATACCGACTCTGGCACATCTATTATCACGGTTTCGGGCGTGGGCAATTCCTCGAAGTATCCGACGGATTCGTAAGAAAGGTAGCCGACCGCGCCTCCGTTGAACCGCATCATTCCAGGCACTTCGATGAGTTTGAATTGGCTAAGCTTCTGTTCGACAGGGTTGAGCGGATCAACCATTCCGTGCCCCTGTCCATAGCCTGTCTTGATGATGCTGTGCGGTTCTGTGCCGATGAAGCTGAAGCGCGCCATTCGCTCGCCGCCTTCCACACTTTCCAGCAGGAACGAGTAGGGTGGTCGCGCCACTTTGAGATACGCGCTGACCGGCGTATCCAAGTCAGCGTTGATTTCGCGTGATATGGGGATTAGATTCCCCTTGTGAGCAAGCGATTTCACCTGCTCCAAGTCAGGATAGTACATTGTCGCGTTCCTCCAAAACAGTTAGCTGCCGCGCAGTCTCGCAGGCGGCAGCCTGAGAAAATATCAGTTATTGGGATGGCGGCAGGATGAAGCCCACGCGCCGCTTGATTTCATCCATCTTAGGAGTTGCAACGGCGGCAGCGCTCTCCGCGCCGCGTGCGAGCATACGGTCCAGCTCAGCGGGATCGTCCATGAATTCGTAATACCGCTGCTGAATCGGCGCAAGCGCGTCGATGACAACTTCTGCCACGCGCGACTTCAGATCGCCGTAGCCGCGAGCGTCCGCGAAGTCGGATACTACCTCGTCCTGTGATTTGTCGGTAATGACCTTGTAGATGCCGAGCAGGTTGTTCACGCCCGACTTCTCCCGGTCGTCGGAGAACACTATGTCGCTGCCCGAGTCGGTAACGGCGCGCTTGATTGTGCGCTCGATTTCCTTCGGCTCGTCCAGCATTCGAACGGCGTGCCCGCGGATGTGCGCGTAGCTCTTGGACATCTTGACCGTCGGGTCGTTCATACCCATCACGCGCGCGCCGATTTCGGGGATCATCGGTTCCGGAACAACGAATGTATCACCGTAGATGCGGTTGAAGCGGATGGCAATGTCGCGTGCGAGTTCAACGTGCTGGCGCTGGTCATCGCCAACCGGCACTTCATGCGAGTCGTACAGCAAGATGTCGCCCGCCATCAACACGGGGTAGTCGAACAAACCCGCGGACACGCTTTCCTGCCGCGAAGATTTGTCCTTGAACTGCGTCATGCGCTGCAGCCAGCCCAGCGGAGTGACGCAGTTCAGCACCCAGCACGACTCGGCGTGCGCGGCGACATGGCTCTGCACGAAAACCGTGCTCTTGTCCGGATGCAGCCCGGCGGCGAAAAGCACTGCCGCCAGCGAGCGCGTCTGATTGCGCAGTTCTTCCGGGTCTTGGTACACCGTGATCGCGTGCAGGTCCACGAGGCAGAAGAAGTTAATCTTCTCTTCCTGCCGCTCGACCCAGCCCTTGATGGCGCCGAGATAGTTGCCTAACTGCACCTCTCCGGAGGGCTGGATGCCGCTGAACACGCGCCGCCTTCCGGCGGTGTCCGGCGCTGCGGCTGCGATTGTCGTTTGCGGTTGAGTTGTCATAGCTTGAACCTCATTGAACTTTGGTATGTGCTGTGTTCTGATAGCGGCTTCGCCAGAATAGAGCGCCGATTATGCTCATCGTGCACCTGCCTCCTGATTCTGAAAATGGCAACAAAAAACCCGTCCACAAAGGGACGGGTTGAAATCCGTGGTGCCACCCTAATTCGCCGCCGCACATCATCCAAACGGAGATTTAAGCGGCCTTGTTCGAGGTACGGAGAGTGTCGATACGCTCTCGATACCCTGGGCTATGGTAACGGTGCCCTATCCGTCCACGCCTACTTGCCCGATGTGAGGGCTTTCGGGTGACAGCTCCCAGGTCCATTCAGTCATCTGCGCGGGCACCGGCTCTCACCTATCCCGGTTCTCTGGAACCCCGCTGGAAGACCTACTACTCCTGCTCAAAGCATTTGTGACTATGTTCGTGATGATGTTAGCGTGTGTTGTGGAGCGGTGTCAAGGATTTGTGATGAATACTATTCGTCCGACGCCAACTTACCGCTTTGCGCCCAGTCATCTTTGGAGACGTCTTCGAAGACGATGATGGTGGCTTCGGGTGGCGCGCCGGCTATGTCATTGATGGCGTCGGTTATGACTTTTGCCAGCTCCGCCTTCTGCTCGCGCGTGCGGCCGGGCCACATTTCTACTCTGACTATAGGCATTGGTTGTCCTTTCTTTGCTCAGTTCGAATTGGTTTGTACGATGGGAGGATCTTACATAAGTCCGCTTACTCTGTCCAAGATTGCGCTGCCCACGTCGTACTTGCTCATCAGGGGCAGCTCTTCTTTGCCGCCATTGCGATCCAATAGGATGACGCGGTTAGTGTCCACGCCGAAGCCACTGCCCTCGGCTGTGATGTCGTTGGCGGCGATTAGATGCAAACTCTTTCTCAACATCTTGCTTTCCGCGTTCTGCAGCAAGTCTTCGCTCTCGGCGGCGAACCCGACTTTGATTAAGCTTTCGTAGGATATACCGGCGATGATGTCAGGGTTTTTTACCAGATTGATTTCCCAAGTGTCGGAGTCGCCCTTTTTTACCTTCTGCTCAGCGGCGCTTGACGGACGCCAGTCAGCGACAGCAGCAGCCATTATCAACGCGTCCGCGTCGGCGCATTCGGCGTGCAAGGCGGCTTGCATGTGCAGGGCGGTTTGCACGCTTATTACCTTGATGCCAAACGGGTTGGGTAGTGCAGTCGGCGCCGACACGATGGAAACGCTCGCGCCTCTGTCCCTCGCTGCCTCTGCGAGCGCGTAGCCCATCTTGCCGGACGAATGATTGGCGATGACGCGCACAGGATCGATCGGCTCTTGGGTGCCGCCCGCGCTCACGACGATTTTGCGGCCGTCTAGATCACCGTTGCGGCCGAGAGTCTGCCGAAGACATCCTAGCAGGTCCGGCGTTTCCAACAGCCGTCCCTTGCCAATTAGTCCAGATGCCAGCCGCCCGCTTGCCGGTCCCGCGACTACGCATCCTATATCTTTCAACATGGAGACATTGCGTTGCGTTGTGGCATTGTCGTACATGTGCGCGTCCATCGCAGGCGCGACGATGAGTGGCGCTTGCGTGGCGAGAATGGTCGTGGTCAGGGCGTCGTCTGCGAAGCCGTGCGCAATCTTGGCAATCGTGTTCGCGGTAGCAGGCGCGACGATTATGACGTCTGCGCGTTCTGCTATTGCCACATGGTCGATGCTCAACTCAGACTGTGGGTCGAATACATCTGTAACGACGGGACGATGCGTGATGCTTTGGAATGTGAGCGGTGTCAGGAATTGGCACGCCTCATGCGTCATAATGACATCGACGAGCGCACCTGCCTGCGTAAGCTTGCTGGCGAGGTCAACCGCCTTGTAACAGGCAATGCTGCCCGTAACCCCGAGCGCTATCTTGTGGTTCGATAGAGGGTTCGGCATGCATCACCTCAAATTTTCACACGTGCTGAAATTGCGACAAACGAGTTCAGCGATAGCGCTGATATAGTCGTACCGATAATCAGGCTACTTCGACATCTCATGTATGAGGCGTAACCCTGTAAGCGTCAGGTCAGGGTTCACATCATCGAACACGCCCGCTTCTTGTTCGATGATGTGCGCCATGCCGCCCGTGCCTATTACCTTCGCGCCGCCGCCGAGTTCTTCGTCGAAGCGCGCAACCATCCCGCGCACGAGTTCGGCGTAGCCGAGCACGATGCCGGACTGTATGGCATGGATGGTGTTCTTGCCGATGGGAGTGGCAGGGCTGACGAGTTCCACGCGCCGCAGCTGCGATGTGCTGCTGAACAGGGCGTCGTGCGCGATTGTCATGCCCGGAGCGATTGCACCGCCGAGATAGTCGCCGTCCGCCGTGACCGCGTCGAACACGGTAGCGGTACCCATATCTACGATGATTATCGGCCCGCCGTACAGTTTCAGCGCGGCGGCGGCGTCCACAATGCGGTCTGCGCCGACATCGCGTGGGTTGTCGTACAGAATGCGTATGCCAGTGCGCGTGCCCGCCGCGACTACCAGAGGATCGACTGCGAAGAACTGCCGGCACATATCCGCGAACATCGGCGTGAGAGGCGGGACAACGCTGCACAGCGCGACAGCGTGAATGTCCTGCGGCGACATGCCTCGCAAACTCATCAGTTGCGTGAGCATGATACTGTACTCGTCCGGCATCTTGGATCGATCGGTGGACAGCCGCCAAGTCGCGGCAAGCCGTTCGCCGTCGAACACGCCGAGTGTGATATTCGTGTTGCCTATGTCGAGGGCTAACAGCATTGCGGCGACGTCCCGTTCGTGGATGCGAAGGCATCCGCCGTATGTTCCCGGCACCTAATCCAGCCGGGTAATTTGCGGACACCGTCGGCTGCTATTTGCGGAAAATCGCGTTGCCTTCGCGCCGCCAGTTTAGCTGCAGCAGCGTGCTAGAAGTCAGCAACTTCTCGAGCGTCGGGTATTCCGACTCGCTCAACTTGGCAGCGCCGAGAATCTTCGCGGCGTCCGATGCGGCTGACCGCCCTGCTATCTTATCCACATCGCGCTTCGCCCATGCCTCATCAACCAGCACTTCCCAGTTGACTTGCGCCGCAACACCATTTGTCTCGGCGTTGGTATCCGGCTTAGGCTGCTCGGGCTTTTGCGACGATACCTTGTCCTGATCGACGCTCTGTTTTGGCTGTGCGAGCGATTCCGCGCCTGCTGCTACTGGCACGGAGTCTGAGATTGCAACATCATCGATTCCGACTGGCTTTTCATCGCTTGCCGGCAGGCTCTCATTCCGGCCTGCCTGCGGTCTGGTGGAACCGAGCAAGCGGCGACCGGACCTGCTTCTGCGCTCCCCCTGTCTGCGGACAGCGTTAGGCTTGGCACGGATGGGCGATGGCTTGCCTTGTTCTGCCGGTTCTGGCGCTGCCGCTGCTGTTGTCTGCGGCGTGTCTCCTTCTTGCTCTGCTTCCCTCGCCGGATCGACAAGCCTTGCGGCGCGGTTCTCGTTGTCGGCGCTGACCGGCGGCGGAGTGATGTGTTCCCTACCGGTAAAATGCACGACTACATCGCCGCTGCCGTCCTTTGGGCGTGTCATCTCAATGACATCGGTGTGTGCTTCCAGGAACTGGTTGAACGCGCGATACTTCAAGTCCTTGAAGTTAAAGCTCGGTTCGATGCGGCGCATTGTCTGGTACAACTTGGAGCCGACGACCTCGCCGGACTCGTCCATTGATGCGTCCATCGCACGCTGCAATAGCGAGCGTGCTTCCGTTTCAGGATTGGAAGCGGAAGATGTTTGCCTACCGTTTCGTCGGTAGTTTCTGCGGCGCGACGGGCTGGAAGAGTGCGATGTTGGCTGCTTTTCCGCAGTGTCCA
This sequence comes from Chloroflexota bacterium, assembly GCA_009838595.1. Lineage (GTDB taxonomy): Bacteria > Chloroflexota > Dehalococcoidia > Lucifugimonadales > JADFKI01 > Bin90. The sequence goes on from VXRI01000024.1 coordinate 5,711, forward strand.
GGAAGATGTAGCGGTCGCAACTCTTGATTAGCGTGGGCGAAGTCGCCTCGCGCCGCCCTGCGACGATGACGCTTTTGCCGGACGAGCGCAACTTACCAACGAGTGGCACGAAGTCGCTGTCGGAGGAGACAATGACGAAAGTGTCGATGGGGTTGTTGTAGAGTAAGTCGATGGCTTCGATGGCGAGCCGGATGTCGCTGGAGTTCTTGCCAGACTTATTAGAGTGATATTGGTGGATGGGTTCGATGCCAAGCTCGAGGAGTTGGTCCTGTTTGTTGCGTTGGACCGACCAGTCGCCGTATGCCCGCCGGATTATCACGCGGCCCACATCGGAGAGCTGGTCGAGCAGGCGCTGAATGGCATCAAGCCCGACATTTTCGTAGTCGATTAAGACTGCAAGATTTGAGTCAACCAAAGTCTCATTTCCGTTCATATATTCTCTGGTGGGTTTCGATTACTGCAAGTATTATATCACCTTTATCAGAGCGATGGCACAATGCGTTTTCGAGACGATTCCAGGCGATAACGACTATCTAACCCGATGTGCAAGTTTTCAGTTTAGCAGTTTGGAGATTTGCAGAGGTG
>VXRI01000056.1 GCA_009838595.1 Chloroflexota bacterium
ACTTTCTATTGCTCAATTCACCCTCTGATTCCAACTAGCACCAATGGTTATTAGGATAGACCGAGTTGCTATTTGCCGAATCTCACTCGCAAATTTGCTTGCATCCAATTGTAATTCAGAGCATCGTATAAGTGAAACACTACTATGGGCTTGATATCAGTTTGCTGATATACTGCAATCCAATCTCACCAATCTCGCCCTTTGCCCGTCGCAGAGCAGGGATATGTGATATGGTGGTTCATCGCACAATCTTTGGCTAGTCTCAAAGAATAAATCTCGCGCTGGAACTTGGAAATGATGATGTCTGTGCAAAGCCGCATACTTCATCCGATAATGCGCCTGTTTGGACGCGGCGTGATGCCGCCTGCCTGCGCAGAGGCGCGGGCGTACTCGTCCGAATACATCGACGGCGAGCTGACGGATGCTGAATTGGAGCATCGGATTCGCCTGCACATAAGCGGCTGCCCGCTGTGCGAGGCGTTCTTCCGCACAATGCGCGAGACCATCGCCGTGCTGCACCAAGTGCCGGCCCAAACCGCCCCCGCCGGCTTCACCGACCGCGTCCGTCGGAACATACGCAACTGATAGACGCTGTTGACAAGTGCATTTGAGCCGCAAGTTCAATTGTCCCATTTTCCTCCACATGGCTGATTGGGGTATGTTAACTTTGAGATTGAATAGGCGGGGCGCAACGACGGTAGGGCGTCCCGCGGTCGTATCTACGGAATAACGCCATATCGGACACAAAATCCAGTACATTCAGTACATTCCCATGCCCATGTCAGCCCCATGTCAGCCCGCCACATGGGGAAAGATACTAATCGATAAGCATCTCTGAAACCTAGCGCAGTATCCTCAGCCCGAAAGCCCGACACCATGAAAATAGCCGTCTGCATAAAACAGGTGCCCGTCGTATCGTTGCTGAAGTTCGACAACGAATCGCGGCGCGTGGTGCGCGATGGCGTGCCGAGCGAGGTCAACCCGTTCGATGTGCTAGGCATGTCGCTCGCGGCAAACCTGAAGCGGCAGCACGATGCCGAAGTGGTCGTTTTTACGATGGGACCGCCGCAGGCTCGCGACGCGCTGGTGCAATGCCTAGCGATGGGCGCGGACAGCGCTGTGCATCTGAACGACCGCGCATTCGCAGGCAGCGATACGCTGGCGACCGCACGCGCGCTCGCGCTCGCCTTGGCGCAAGACGACTACGACTTGATTATTTGCGGACGCAACAGCGTGGACGCCGAAACCGGACAGGTCGGCGCGGAAATCGCCGATATGCTCGACTTGCCGCAAGTCAGCGGTGTGCGCCGTCTTGAATTGAACCCTGATAGTGATAGCTTCGCGCTCGAAGCGGAGCGCATCACGGACGAGGGCTATGATGTCGTGCGCTGCGCCTTGCCCGCGCTCATCACCGTCACGGAGGATGTCGCGCCGGAGATATACCCGCGCCGTGCAGAGCGTCAGGCGGCGCAGGAGAAGCCTGTCGCCACGCTGACCGCCGCCGACCTAAGCGATGACGCAAGTGTGTTCGGCGCAGACGGCTCGCCCACATCTGTCAGTGAAATTTACTCCATCGAACCTGAGCGCGAAGGCATAGTCGTGCGCGACAAGCCCGCCGTCGAAGCCGTGAGCGAACTGATGGCATATCTCGATGCACGGGGCGCGCTCGGTAGCGCTGCTACCACTGCCGGCGTAAGCGATGCTACAAGCGCGGCTGTTCAACGCGGCCCATTGCGAGCATGCGGCGATGCCGGCGCCATATGGGTGCTCGCCGAGATGCTAGGCAGTGAATTGCGTCCGATTACGCTCGAACTGCTCGGGCGATCGTGCGAACTCGCGGATACGTTGAACACCAGTGTCGAAGCGGTGCTGATTGGCGCTGCCGCCAATGATGCTGCGGACGAATCCACGCGCCACGCGAACACGCTGGCGGCATATGGCGCGGACCGCGTGCTGCTTGCGCAGGATACGCGGCTTGCGGAATACGAAGTTTCGCAGTACACAGCCGTTCTCGCGGACGCGATAGCCACGCATCGTCCTTATGCCGTGCTGCTCGGCTCGACCGTGATGGGCAGGGAACTCGCGGCGCGGCTGGCGGGCAGGCTATCACTGGGGCTGACCGGCGACTGCATCGGGCTGGAAGTGGACGATGAAGGTCGGTTAGTGCAGCTCAAGCCCGCATTCGGCGGCAACATCGTCGCGCCGATATTATCGAACACTACACCATATATGGCGACCGTGCGCCCGGGCTTGCTAACGCCCGTCGTGCCGGACAGCGGCATTGATGCGGTCGTAGAGCGACTATTGGTTGATGGCTTGGGCGATGCGCGAGTGCATATCATCGACCGCGTCGTGGACGAATCGGCGGAAGGCGCGGAACTTGACAGCGCGCATACGATAATCAGTGTGGGCAAGGGCATAGGCGGTCCCGAAAACCTGCCGCTGCTGCGCGAACTTGCAGACGTTCTTGACGCGCCATTGGGAGCGACCCGCGACGTAACCGAGCTTGGTTGGCTGCCGCGCCAGTACCAGATAGGTCTGTCCGGCAAATCCGTATCGCCGCGCCTATATTTTGCCGTGGCGCTGAGCGGCGTGTTCAACCACACTGTAGGCATCGGCAAGGCGGGCACGGTAGTAGCCATCAACCATACCGCGCGAGCCCCAATCTTCCGCGCCGCAGACTTCGGCATAGTAGGCGATTACACGGAAGTTGTCCCCGCGCTAATCAAAGCACTGAAAGCGCGCGGGGGCTAATATAAGACACGGGTAGGCGAAGTTGCTGCCCGCCGAGTACGCAGATGTCCCTCATCCCTGTGGGAAAAGTCTAGAAAGGGGGCAAGCCGAAATCCTACGCAGTCCATGAACGCCCCTTGCCGGAGCATCATCCGGCTATTGGGGCAAAACCTTCCAATTTGGGAAATGGAAGGTTCGATTATTGGCAGGTAGTGTAAACGAGATAGATACAAGGAGGGTACAATGGCAGACACGACGGTTACCACGCGGAAGAATGGCCCCTACCTGGTGCAGGGCGGTATCAAGATTGTGGACGCAGACGGCAACGAGGTCGCGATTGACGGTGACAGCGACATGGTCTTCTTGTGCCGCTGCGGCGAATCCGCGAACAAGCCCTTCTGCGACGGCAAGCACCGGCAGGTAGGTTTCGAGGCATAGCCCGCGAACTGCGCCTTTGGCATTGTGAGAGGGTTTGGCGAGCGTATGTAGAACGACATTGCCAAGCCCTCTTTTATCGCCCGAGAAATCGAAAAATGCAAGCTTATCTCCATCATAATCCCAATGATTTCTCACAGGTCATTCCGTGCGGAATGTGGACGCGGATATACCCTTCTCTCTCGATTGGGAAAGTTGAGACGGAGCAAGTGAGGCGGCTGAATGTCGGCTGACAATCCTATAATAGTCATCGGTGGCGGACCGGCGGGCGCTTGCGTCAGCACGCTGCTCACGCGCATGGGATTTCCTGTCCTGCTGCTGGAACGCGAGCGATTTCCCCGCGCGCATGTCGGCGAGTCTCTGCTGCCCGGCAGCATCCCCATCTTAGAAAGCCTCGGCGTGATGGATGAAGTGCGTCAAGCGCGTTTCACCGTCAAGCCCGGCGCGACGATGATCTGGGGCACGGAACGCAAGCCATGGAGTTGGCGCTTTAGCGAGACTCACACCAGCAATCCGCACGCGTATCAAGTCTGGCGCCCCGAATTCGATGCCATATTGCTAAACAACGCGCGGCGCTCCGGCGTCGATGTGCGAGAAGGCTGGCAAGTTACGCGTGTCCTCGTCGCCAATAACGGCGCCGCCACCGCCGTCCGCTGCCGGTCGGTGGATAACGCATCGGCACGCGGCGCACCCGCCGGCGCATCATCCATGGATATGACCATGGATTTTACGGCGGCAAGAGATATATGGCAGGCCGACCTATCGCCGACAGATAGCGTAAAAGCGGGCGCATTATTGGCGGAAGTCGAACTACAAGCGCGCTTTGTTGTGGACGCGAGCGGGCAGAGCGGTGTATTGTCGCGGCAGCTTGGCTTGCGCGAGTGGGACGACTTCTTTCGCAATCTGGCGGTGTACGGCTACTACGCGGGCGGCGCGCGCCTGCCTTCGCCCGACGAAGGCAACATCCTCATCGAATCGCAGCCGAACGGATGGCTGTGGCACATCCCATTGCGCGACGGCTGGGCGAGCGTGGGCGCGGTCGTGGACGCCGATGTGGGACAGCGCGGCATACGCGAACTGGGATCCAAGCGTTTTCTGCAATCGCAGATAGCCGCCGCGCCGTACCTCGCCGAAATGTTGCAATCCGCGACTATGGCGACCTCGCCCGAAGTCGTGCGCGATTGGTCCTATCGCTGCCGCTCGTTGCATGGACGCGGATACATCCTCGTAGGCGATGCGGGCTGCTTCATCGACCCGCTGTTCTCGTCGGGGGTGCATCTCGCGCTGACATACGCCGCGCTTGCCGCCGCCGTGGTCGCGTCCGCGCTGGAAGACTCAACGATTGCAAGCCCCGCCGCGCAGATGTACGAGCAGATGTATTACCGAGAGTACGGGCATTTTCGCGAGCTTGCGCGGCTGTTCTATTCAAGCAACCGCACGGCGGATTCGTACTTTTGGGAGGCGCGAAGGCTGTTGGATGACGATCCCGCGCTAACGCCGCGCCAGTCGTTCATCCAGCTCGTCGCCGGACAACCATCGCGCGGATACGAGCGTGTCGCATTGTCCAAAGGATTGCTGCCTCCGGCGTTCAGAAACAGCGTCTCCACAGTTGAATCGGAACGCCGGTGCCGCCGCGCGCAAGGCTTGCCGCAAAACGCGCCACTGCGACTCGCGGAAGGCGCGCGCTTGCAGAGGCAGCCGGTTCTGGACGGCGATAGGTTCGTGTGGGGCGTCGGGCTGGTTACGGACGCACATCAGGAGGGGATACCGTGCAGCGCGCTGGTGTCGCAATTGCTAAGCCGCCTAGACGGACATTCAACCGCGTCCGAAGCCATAGCATCCCTCTGCGCCGCCATCCCTCCCGAAATGACTACGCAAGCCGAGCAAGCCGCTATGCAAGCCCTTGCGCTGCTATATGTGGACGGCGCGATTACGCCCTCGCTCGGAAATGTGGAAGGCTAGGGCGAGAACGCAAAAAGGCTTTGAGCTGGCAAGTGTCGGTGTCTAGCAGTGGAATAGGGGACGGCGAATAGAATGCGTCCCTATGCTGACGGCTCTTCGTAACCGCCGTAGTCGCTGGTGGACTCGTCGCCGGCTTCAATGTACTTAGAAGGGCATTTTACCAGCACGTTTTGGCTATGGAAGATGCCGTCTGTGCCGTAATTGCCTTCGAGGATTATCTCGGAGTGGGGGTTGAAGAAGAGGTCGGGCAGCACGCCTTCGTAGTTCGCGGCGATGATTAGCGCGCCGTCCTGCGCGGCTGCGTCCGTGTCAGCCAGCCGGAAATGCGCTATCGTAGAGCCGTCCGGGCGCACAAACGAATCCTCGACTAGACTACCGCTCACACGCACCAGTTTGCCGTCAGGCGTTGGCCCTATCTCCGCGAGTTCGCTGACCGTGTACGAATACACCGTCGCGCTCTGGAACGCGATGAAACCGAGATAGCCGAGCGCGCCTACCAGCACGACGGCGGCGATGATGAATTTCAGGTTCAGCAAGCGGGTCTCCTCATTTGCGGTGGTTAGCGCCCATTCTCGCATGTCAGGTCATCTGAAGATTTGCTCGTGACTTCGGTTTGAATTCGCTCTCGCTCGTAAGCGCGCCCCTGCTCGAATCCTTCTTCATGTCCTTGCTTGCGTCCTTGCTCTAAGCCTTCTTCGCGCCCTTGTTCGATAAGCATCTGCTCACGATTTATTCTGCGTTCTTCGAATTTTCTCTCTACCCAGTTAGATATGACCATGGTTAGCCTGCCTTCTTCTGCGAATATGTACGATGTCGAAGCGGACAGGATTGGGATGACTCCCGATCTCCATAAAATGTTCGCCAGTGTCTCGGTTTCGGAGTCGCGTGTTACAACAACCGTTTCATACCAGACTATGAATGATACACCGCCGATGAACTGGATTGTAAACAGTAGGAAGTATGCTGTCAGCTATCCCTCGGATACGCTCCAAATAGATGTTCGCTGCGGCTCTTGATTCATCCATTCTACCCAATGTCAACTAGGCTCTGTTGACATTGGCGGCATTCCCGTGGAAACGGGAACCCATAGCCTTACAATGTAGCCATTTTGTCTCATTGACACCGTTTGCAAGCACTG
>VXRI01000110.1 GCA_009838595.1 Chloroflexota bacterium
AGCGAAGACCATCTGGAAGAACCAGCCCACGAGGTCGCCGTCGCTGAAGTTGGCGAGGAAGAAGCCTTCCAAGCCGATGAAACCTGCCGCCGCGCCGCCGCCGAACATCAGCGCATAGCCGAATGCCCAGAAGCCCAAAGACGCGATGCAAAAGTCCAAGAAGGACTTTGTCATGTAGTTAACGGTGTTCTTGGCGCGGATTAGGCCGGCGCCTAGGAAGGCAAAGCCCGCCTGCATGAAGAACACCAGCGCCGCAGCGACCACCAAAATCGCGTTGTCCAGCGTGCCCATAACCTCTTCGGCGCTCTGCGCGTAGGCGATGCCGCCGCCGCCCAGCACGATGCCGACAGCCAGAAGACCTATCATCAGCAGGCGCATCTTCAAGGTCGTAGGCTTTATCATAGCCCCCAATAAAGTCATCTCTCTTTCCCTTCCTTTCATATAGTGTATGAGAATGACGCGATGGGGAAAATCTACGCCACCAATGTTTCATTTATGTTAAGCAGAAGTTACAGGGTTGTTTCAAGAAAGTTGCAAGTCTGTTACATGCTCGTAAGTCCGTTCCTCCTTTGGGAGAAGGTCAGGATGATGGCAAAACAGAGCGAGAGCGAACATCGAACAACAACGTCCGCCGTTTGACACAGCCGCCCATCCATATTTACAATGCGAGTAATCGCAATGCACAGCGTTGCAGCCTATTGGCGCTTTGCAGCCTAATGAAGGGAGACTGCCTACTATGGAGAACCTGAAGGTAGAAATCTACGGCGACTATGCTTGACCGTGGGTCTATAATACAGCCGTGTGGCTGGATAAGGTAAAGAAGGCTTACGGAGACAATCTCAACATCACTTGGAAGAACTTCTCCCTCGAGCAGAACGCTCACAATCTGAAAGAGGGCTTGGATTCCGACTGGAAAGTCTGGGAGCAGGAAGACGCATCGGAGCGCCGCTCGCTCGTATCGCAGATTGCCGCTGAAGCGGCACGACGACAGGGCGAAGAGGCACACGCGAAGTTCCACCTAGCGCTGCTGGTCGCGCGGCACGGCGGCGAAGGCCGCATCTCACTCAGCGACGAGGACGCGATTCTGGAGCTCGCCGAGAGCGTAGGCTTGGACTCCGCTCAGATGCGCGAAGACATGAAGGACCCGGAACTGCGCCGCAAGATTGGCGAAGAACACGAAGCCGCAATCTCCGAAGGCATATTCGGCACGCCGACTTATGTGTTTGAAAACGGCAACATGGCATACCTAAAGGCTTTCATCCCCGACGACGAGGACGCGGTAGCATCGTTCGAGCACTACATAGCGCTCGCCAACCACCGCAACTACTTCGGCGAAATCAAGCGCCCGCAACCCCCGTGGCCCAAGGGCGTACTCAGCTAGCCATCCTTTGTTCCTTCCATCATGCATGCATGTCCCAGTGAGAAGGAAGGAACAGCCTACCCACCCTTCCCCTCCACTTTCGGCGAGTGGAAGGGTGGCGCATAAGAAAACTAAATTACTCCATCAATTCGGTGTCAACCTCGAACCGCTAATCAACACTCCGCATTAGCGTTCCGAGGCTGCCAAGCCGAAATACGACCTGAATACAAAGGAGTATTTCGCTGTGTATCCTTATTCTGCCCAGAATTTGCTTTATAGCAAACATGTCGAGAAAGAGAAGCCTGACCTCGACCTCGTTGCGCGAAACCTTGGCATTACCTTGCCACTTATGATGCCACTGAGCAACCCGCCGTGGTACCGAGACTCGTTGAGACATTCGTTGAAAACCGCGCTCACGCACAGTTCATATCTGAACGAGCATGCTGACGAAGGGCTGGAATCCAATGAGCGCCTTGAGTTTCTCGGCGACGCCGTACTTGGCTTGGTCATAGCCAACGAACTCTACACGAAATACCCGGACTTGCAGGAAGGCGCACTGACCCAAATCCGCGCCAATGTCGTCAACACCAAGACGCTTGCGCGCGTGGCGCGTAACTTGAAGCTGGGCGAGAATCTGCTGTTTGGAAGCGGCGAGGAAAAAACCGGCGGCGCAGAGCGAGACTCAAACTTGGCGAACGCATTCGAGGCAGTCGTTGCGGCAATCAGGATTGGCAACGGTAACAACGGCTACAATGCGGCGAGAGACTTCTGCCTGCGTGTGTTACGCGAAGAGATTGACCATGCCCATCACGAAGTAACCTCTGCTCCCAAACAAACAGCCAAGTCAGACAGCGTGAAGAAGCAGAATCAGTCCCCAAAGTCCAAGACGCCCAACACCGCCGGCAAGCACCCCAAGTCCGCGCTGCAAGAAATTGTCCAAGCCAAGTATGGCGTCACACCTGAATATCGCAGCGACAAGCCCGAAGGTAAAAGCCATCAGCCCACCTTTACGACAAGGGTGTATGTGAAAGGCAAAGCAATAAGCACAGGCAAGGGGAATGGCAAAAAAGCGGCGGAGACGGAAGCCGCCAACGCCGCGCTAAAAACCCTGATGAATACCGGCTGATGCAGACGCTCGACTTCACATTTAAGGGCATCGCCATCGAAGGCACGATAATCGATGTCGAAACCGTCAGCCTGTCGCCCAAGCCGAATGGGATGTTCACATTCGGCACATTCAGCGGCAGCACAATACGCATCCTGCAAGCCGAGAGCGAAGCCGACTGCGAGGTTCTGGCAGCCGAAGTCAGACGCATCTGGAACACACTCCCCCGCCCAATCTACGCATACAACCGCAAATTCGTGGAGGATTGGATTGGAGACGCAATCGGCGGCGAGGCGCACGTCGACCACGACACGATGGGTGCATGGAAAGCCGTCGCCGACCAGCAATCTTTGAAGTGGCCCCGCCTGCGCGAACTCATCCGCCCGCCCGTCTTTTACTACCGATGGGGCATCGCAGACTATGATCGCGAGCGCGATTTCGGCACGATGCGGCGGACGATGCGCAGCGCGAAGTCTGTGAACGAGGTCATATCGCGAGAGGCGCTTGGCGGAGCGCCGCATATCTGGTGGCGGCAGCACCTGGCGATGCTCCAAGACATGGAAATCTGCCGGCAACTCGCGGACCCGCCGGCAAGCCCCGAGAACACGGGCGCGGACGACCGTACAAGCAAGATATACCGGCTGCCCAATGGCGCGTGGACGACGAATCGTCTCGCGGCAATCGTCTGCCACAATACGCTGGACTTGCAATCGCAGGCGTCGCTGCTACTGTGGCAGTGGGATATTACTTCGGCGTGGCTATGATTTGGTGCGTGGACACGGGAAGGTAATTGACGATAATGAGTGAGTGCGGAGAACCTTAAACCCGCAGGATTAACAGGGTCTTTGCCATCTTACGCAAGGGCAGCAGGGCTACAAGCCGGGCGCGGGGAAATGATTGCAGAGGGATATGGCTTCTTCTCGGACTTGGCGCTTGATGGTTTCGCTGGATAGGTTACCTAGCACGCGCAGGATTAGGCGGCCGACTTGACGCGCTTCTTGAACGCCCATGCCGCGGCTGGTGATGGATGGCGTGCCTAGTCGCAAGCCGCTCGCGGTGCGCGGCGGCTTTTGGTCGAACGGGATGGCGTTGCGGTTCACCACGATGTTCGCCTCGCCCAGAGCCTCTTCTGCCTGCCGCCCGGTGATGTCCGCCGGCGTCAGGTCCACCAGCACGATGTGGTTGTCGGTGCCGCCGGATACAAGCCGCAGACCACCCGCCTGCAATTCTTCCGCGAGCGCGACGGCGTTGGCGCGGATGCTCTTCTGATATTCCACGAACTCCGGCTGCATCGCCTCGCCGAAAGCGACCGCCTTTGCCGCGATGATGTGCTCCAGCGGTCCGCCCTGCATGTTCGGGAACACGGCGCTGTTGATGACGCGGCGATGCTCTTCGTCGCACAGAATCATGCCGCCCCGCGGTCCGCGCAGTGTCTTGTGCGTGGTCGTGGTTACGATTTCGGCGTGTGGCACGGGCGACGGGTGCTCGTCTGCGGCGACAAGCCCGGCGATATGCGCCATGTCCACCATCAGCTTCGCGCCAACTTCGTCTGCGATGCTGCGGAATCGCGGAAAGTCAATGATGCGGGTGTATGCGCTCGCGCCGGTTACTATGACCTTCGGGCGATGCTCTTTCGCGAGCTGCTCGACCGCGTCGTAGTCTATCGTCTCCAACTCGCGGTCAACGCCGTACTGCACGACATCGTAAATCTTCGCGGAAAAGTTCACCGATGCGCCGTGCGTCAGGTGTCCGCCTTGGTCGAGACTCATGCCCATGATGGTGTCGCCGGGCTGGACCGTGGCGAAGTACGCCGCCATGTTTGCCTGCGCGCCGCTGTGTGGCTGCACATTCGCGTGCTCCGCGCCGAACAGCCGCTTAGCGCGGCTGATGGCGAGCCGTTCCGCCACATCCACAAACTCGCAGCCGCCGTAGTAGCGCCGCCCCGGGTAGCCCTCCGCGTACTTGTTCGTGAACACCGAACCCTGCGCCTCGAGCACGGCTGCACTGGCATAGTTTTCGGACGCTATCAGGTTGATATTGCTGCGCTGCCGCTCGATTTCGTTCTGAATCGCACGCCCGATTTCGGGGTCTCGTTCCATCAGTGAACTCATGAACTCACTCCTTAAATCACAGAATCAAGCATCCAGCCACGCGAACTTCGTAATCGGTCCTTCGCCGCCTTCCGACCTTCCAACCACAACAAATCCCTCGGATTCTAGAAAATCACCGATATCAAACGGAGGTATAGAGTCCGACTTGCTGCCGTAAGCTCCAATGATCAGACGCCCTTCCGGCGCGACCACCTGCCCCAGCAGCTTGCTCACACCCTCCGCAAGATAGTCAAGCGGAAGGCAATCGTACAGCATATACACATACCCGTACTTTCTTTCGGGCTGCCAGTCCCACGCATTCCCCACATGAAAATTCGCTGCGTATTCCGGCAGGCGTGCTTTCGCAAGTTCAATCAGCCTGCTTCCGAGGTCAAGACCATGCGGCACAAGCCTCAGCCCTCTCTCACTTCCCCATTCCAGCATGCACTTCAGCAGATACCCATTCGCGCACCCGACATCCAACAGGTCGCCATCTTCCTCGATAGCATCCAATATGGGACTCCGCTCAGCCCGCCAGCGCGCCGCTCCCCCGCTGAAACCCGACTGTTTGATGGGATCGTCCTCTTTCAGATAAGCGGCTTCCAGCGCCTTCAATTCGCGCAGATAGCCCAGCGGCAATTCCTTATTCACAACCATTTATGTACTGCCAATTTCGGACAGGCATCATCAATCACAGACCACGAAGTCAGCGTATCCCCCTATTATATTCTGCATGCGGCACAATCCAAAACCAAACAAAGCCTAGCCCATGCTCATACGCCAACGCCCTATATCTAATGCCGCCCTTTTCGGAGCACAGCCCGTCGCCAACCTTCTTGAATTGTAGAGAAGGATGTCTTGGATTTTGCTTTGGTATCTGAAAGTTCTCATCCCCAAGTCTATGAATATGTGCAGGAGGTCTTCGATAATGCTGCCAGAAGCTAGGTTTCGTGAAGTGCCTCACAGCTCCGTATATCTCCCCGACTGAAAGTCCGCCATCGCTTGTTCAGCAAGCGCGTCCAATTTCCCAGCTTTAGCGTCTTTCTTCTATCTGTTTGTCCCCGGCGTCAGCGTGCATCTCGCTATCCATAAAGCGAATCGACTGAAATTCGCCTCGATGTTCGCACTGTCGTCGAACACATCCATGCGAAGTATAACGGTAGATGGTTTGGCTTCACCTAACCTGGTGTATTGGATACATACGCGCATTCGGCGTTCAAGTTGAATCCCACATTGCGCCACATCTTTTCCAACTTAATGCCATAAGGACATAGGCTCATTGGATCCTCTAAAACCCAGGCTCAAGCATGTCCGGCAGCTCACATGCACCCTAAAGTACGGTATCTCATAGTTCAACGCCATGATCCTATCCCCACCGTACTATCGCCTCTACGCCGCGTCCGGTTCTATCATCCCATAGTCCCCGTCCGCGCGCCTGTACACCACGCTGTACTTGTTCGTCTCCGTGTTGTGGAAAAGGAAGAAATCATGGTCTAGCAGTTCCATTTCCATTATAGCGTCCTCGACAGTCATAGGCTTCATGGCGAATTGCTTCACGCGCACGAGGCTGCCCATTTCCTCTATCGCTTCCTCGACCTCGTCCTCAATAGCGGCGTCCAGTTCTTCGAGCAATACTCCCGCGTCCTCACGCATCGCCTGAGGGCTGTCTAGTAAAGAAATAAGAGGGAGAGGAGGCAGAGAGAGGTGTT
>VXRI01000269.1 GCA_009838595.1 Chloroflexota bacterium
CGAGTCGGCGCAGCTCGGTGAACCAAAACCCTATCCCCAACTTGGCTCCGGCGGAGGAAAGCACCTTGCCGACGAGAATCGCCCAGTCCTTCACGAAGTCGAAGACGGTGAGATTAGCGCAGACGAGGGCTTGCATGAAATTGAAGAACTGATAGAAGCGGCAGAGGAAGAGGAAGAACACGACCACGCAGGCAACGCTCATGGCGAGGAGGAAGATTGGGATCACCACATTCTCGATCTAATCGAGCAGGCTGAGTCCGGCCAGTTTGACGCTTCTATGGCAATAGAGGAAATTGAACATATCGCCTACGAAAGCGGAGAGGCGATGGAGCACGAAGGTCACGGGCATGGCGACGAGCACGAAGAAGACGACCATGATGACCACGGCGAGTCCCTTGCTGCGGAAATTCTCCATGTCGTTCATGAAGTTGAGGACGGCCACATAAGCGCAGAGGAAGGCGTCCATGAGATCGAAGGGCTCTTGGAGGCGGCGGAAGAAGAGGAAGGGCACGATCATGAGGAAGACTGGGAACACGAGATCCACGAGATTGTCGCGCAGGCCGAAGCCGGCCAGTTAGACGCTATGACGGCGATTGAGGAGATTGACCATATCGCCCTTGAAGTAGCAGGTCATCACGATGACCACGACGAGCACGAGCACGATGAACACGAAGATGAGGACGAACACGACGATCACGACCACCATGGCCACGACCACGGCGAGTTCGACCCGCACTTCTGGCATGACCCAGTTCGTGTGCAAGTCGCTGTAACCGACATCGCGATTCGACTGTCTGTGCTTGACCCCGCCGGCGCCGATACCTATATGGCAAACGCAACCGCGTACAGCACCGAGTTGGACGAATTGCACCACTGGGCAGAAGAACAGCTCGGCACGATACCGGAAGACCATAGGCTGCTGGTTACCTCGCACGAAGCCTTTGGGTACTTCGCGCATTTGTATGACTTCCGTGTGATAGGCACCATACTGCCTTGGACTACGGAAGCGGAACCGACGCCGGCTGAGTTGGCGGAACTGAGCGACAACATCGAAGCCTACGGTGTATCCGCCATATTCAGCGAGACCACCATAAGCGATCGAGTCGCCAGATCCATTGCGGAAGAGACCGGCATTTCGCTGTACAGTCTACATTCCGAGTCGCTCGCAGCCGAAGGCGATGCGAGTACTTATATCGGCATGTTCCGCGAGAATGTCAACACTATTGTTGAAGCATTGAAGTAGAATTGATTCGACTATTTCCACATATGGGTCGTTCATCGGTTACCCTCCCCGATGGCGGCCCATTCTGCTATGATTACAGCGCAGATAATGCTGCCCGCCCAACCGTTCACAATTTCGCGGCAGGAATTCGTGGACTTGGGTTCGAGGCGTTTGAGCGTATGATGGCGCCTTTTGGGAGGACAAAAAACATGGGGCCGTATAATCCTCGACTCGTCATAGAAGATTTGTCAGTTGAACGTGGCGGTCATGTCGTGCTGGAAGGCCTGAACTTTGAAGTCGAATCCAACACGATGATAGGCGTGATCGGACCAAGCGGCGGCGGCAAGAGCACACTATTCCAGACGCTTGCCGGCATACTTCATCCCAGCGAAGGCGGTGTCGAATTTCACGGATCTCTGGACAGCAGAGGCGATGTGGCGTATGTGTCGCAGTCTGAAACGATGAACTGGCAGTTTCCGGCAACAGTGTACGATGTCGTATCGATGGGCAGATACACGAATGGCAACATCTGGCTGGGCTGGCTAGGCAGACGCGATAAGGAAATGGTGCACATGTGCCTCAACCAAGTCGGGCTGTGGGGGCGGCGCTCTTCCCTAATGACTGACCTGTCCGGCGGCCAACGCCAACGTGTCTGCATCGCCCGTGCGCTTGCGCAGGAGGCGAGCGTCATACTGCTCGACGAGGCGTTCAGTGGTGTCGATGTCGGCGCGCAAGAAGGCATACTCGATCTGCTTCGCACTTGCTGCGTCGCCGGCAGGATCGTTATGCTCGCAACACACGACCTGACGGATGTGATGGAGCGATTCGACAAGTTGCTCTGCATCAACTGCAACTTGCATGCCTACGGTTCGCCGGAAGAGACATTCTCTCCCGATCTGATAGCAGACCTATACGGGACGCGGAGTTTCGAGGTTCAGACAGCGCGGTAACTTTATCGGAGCATGTCCTGTGCTCGGCTACATCATTGACCCCTTCCAGTATAGCTTCATGGTGCGCGCCCTCATTGTGTCGGTGCTTGTTGGTGTCATGTGTCCTGTCATTGGCGCGTATGTCGTTACGCGCGGGCGCTCATTTATGGGAGACGCTCTTGCTCACTCCGTATTGCCCGGCATGGTTGTTGCGTTCCTTCTTGGCATCAGCCCGTTCTTCGCTGCGGTGCCGGCCGGCGTGGTTGTCGCGCTGCTGATGGGCACAGTGAGCAAGCACACCGGCATCAGCGAGGACACATCCATCGGCATCGTGTTCGCGGGAATGTTCGCGCTGGGCATGGTAATGCTCTCCAAGGCGAGCAACATCAATGTGAATATCGAAGACCTACTGCTTGGGCAAGTTCTTGGCGTTACCCAGACCGATGTGTATGTTTCGGCTGTCCTCGCAGCGCTTGTCTTGATGGGATTGTACATATTCCATCGGCAATTAGTTTTTACCACATTTGATGAAATTGGAGCTTCGGCGGCAGGAATCAGAACGGGCGTAGTCGAATATGTCCTGCTGGGATTCCTAGCTCTGGTAGTAGTCATCGGTATTCAGGCGGCAGGAATTGTGCTTGTGATGGCTATGCTAATCACGCCCGCCGCGACCGGCTATCTGATTGCAAGGCGCTTCGTGGGAATGATGTTTGTGGGCGCGATAGTGGGCGCAACGGCAGCGGTAGCAGGGATGTATTTATCGTACTATGCCGACCTGCCTTCCGGCCCCACGATGGCGCTGCTGTCCACCGGCTTGTTCGCCGCGGCAGCTCTGTACAGAGTGAAGTGGCCTAGAAGCAGAGACTGACCAGACATTAGGAGTATAAATGGCTGTAACCTCCACAAACTCTAGCATCCGCTACGAACCGGATGAAAATCCACCGCTTCTAGTTGTCATTGGTGCCGGCATCCAAGCCGCGCTCATCAACTTGGCGGCCGTCGTACTCGCTGTCGTGATAGTCATCCGCATCTCCGGGGTGTCCGAAAGTTACATCCCTTGGGCGATATTCGCCGTGCTCTTCGTCAGCGGTATCTCCACCTTCTTACAAGCTGCGCGAATATGGCGAATCGGCTCCGGGCATGTACTCGTGATGGGCACATCGGGCGCGTTCTTCGCCGTGTGTGTCGCCGCGCTTGCAAGCGCCGGCCCCGCTACTATGGCGACGTTGATTATCGTCTCCTCGCTCTTTCAATTCCTGTTGGCGTCTCGCTTGTCGCTGCTACGCCGCATGTTCACGCCTCTGATAACCGGCACGGTCATATTGCTGATTGCCGTAACGGTAATGCCCCTGACTTTCGACTTGCTGACCGATGTGCCGGAAGGCTCATCTCCGGTCGCCGCGCCAATTGCCGCACTTGTGACGCTTGTGGTCATCGCGCTGACGGTGATGCGCGCGCCGCCGTCAATGCGTCTGTGGTCCCCGATAATCGGCATCGTTATCGGCTGCGTGGTTGCTGCGCCGTTCGGCCTGTACGACACGGAAGCCATCATCGACGCGGCATGGTTTGGAGTGCCATTCGGCTCTTGGCCCGGTATCGATTTAACGCCCGGGGTCGAGTTCTGGGTGCTGCTGCCCGCGTTCGTGGTCGTTACACTGGTCGGTGCAATGGAGACGGTCGGCGATGGTGTTGCTGTGCAGCAGGTATCTCGCCGCACTCGCCGCGCAACGGACTTCCGAGTGGTGCAGGGTGCGCTAAACGCGGACGGCGTGGGCAATCTGCTGTCTGGTTTGCTCGGCACGCTACCTAACACCACATATTCGTCGAGCGTTTCGCTTGTGGAGGTGACCGGCGTGGCGTCGCGGCGAGTAGGAATCGCGATAGCCGTAGTGTTCTTTACACTCGCATTCCTGCCAACGGCGACGGCGCTGCTAGTCGCCATCCCGCCGCCGGTAGCCGCCGCGTACTTCACCATCCTGATTGTGATGCTGTTCGTGCAGGGCATGCGAATGGTGATAGAGGATGGCGTGGACTATCGCAAGGCGATTGTGATAGGGCTGGCGTTCTGGCTCGGCACGGGTTTTCAGCTAAAGGTTATATTCCCGGATTTGCTCACCGGATTCATGGATGTGCTGCTCAGCAACGGCATGACTGCCGGTACAATCGTGGCAATCGTATTGATGCTGTTCCTGAACCTGACCGGACCACGCCGCAAGCGTCTGACCACGCAGCTCGGCGAAGACGCGCTGCCGGAAATAGGTTCCTTTCTGCGTGAGACCGCCTCTGCCGGGCGCTGGAATTCGGAGTCAGCCGATAGACTGGTAGCTGCTGGTGAAGAGGCATTATCCGTGTTGCTGAAAGAGACTTCGGAGTCTGACTCGGACCGCCGTCGCAATCTGGTTCTGTTTGCGCGACGCGACGGCAGAGCCATCGAATTGGAGTTCATCACTGCGCTAGAAGGCGAGAATATGGAAGATCAGTTGGCGTATCTCAACGATCTGCCACCAGTGCCGGATGAGCACGAGGTATCGTATCGCCTGCTGTTGCACTACGCGTCGTCCGTGCGCCACCAAAAGTACCACGGCATAGATGTAATCACGATAACGGTCGTGCAAGTGTAAGGGCAGCGCAATCACGGGCCGATGCCGAGCGGAACTGGCGGCAAGTCCAGAATGTCGTAGTCATCCGCGTCTTCGCGTATGCTGATGTGGCTGTCGAGTGGCACATTTTTGAAGTCTTGCCGTATTCCTGATGCGGGCCAGTGGACTTCCAGTGACGCAATCTCTCGCGCTTGCCCAAGCCCGATTTCCTGCGTTAGCGTGGATGCGCCGAAGCTGCTGCCGTTGCTGACGGTCGTGTATATGTTGCGCCGAGTGCCGTCCTCGTCCACGACGATAGTCTTGATGCGCGCGCCTATCGCGGCACGGTTCGACTTGACGCCTACAAGTTTGATAGACAGCCAGTGGTTGCCGTGTCCGAGGTTCTTGTACAGTGCGTTCACGAATCCGTCGCCGGGATAGAAGCCGCCAATCTGCACGAACAGATCTTGGTCGCCGTCGTTGTCCAAGTCGCCAAACGATACGCCGTGTCCTTTTTGCAAATGCCCGAAGCCGCCGGAAAATGTAACATCTTGGAATCGATTGCCCGCATCGTTTCGATACGCCATATTTGGCGCAAGTGCGTCATAGGACGGCGCGCCGGTGCCGAGGAAGATGTCCATATAGCCATCGTTGTCCAAATCGCCGAAGTTCGCGCCCATGGATAAATGCACGCGCCATAGACCGTTCTCACGTGTTACATCCTCGAAACCCGCTCCTCCTAGATTGCGATACAGTCGAGGCATAGTCCCTTCGTTCTTCAAATCCATGTAGTCTGCCGCCACTTCTTCGATGTCCTCGCCATATCCGGCGACGAATATGTCGAGCCAGCCGTCGTTGTTGTAGTCCCAGAACCAGGTAGCGAAGCTGTCGAAAGGTGCGGTAATTCCCAATTCAGCCGCCACATCGCTGAAAGTACCGTCACCATTGTTGCGGTATAGCCGATTATCTTCGCCAAAATTGGAGATGTATAGGTCCGCGTCGCCGTCGTTGTTGTAGTCGCCCCACGCGCTGCCCTTGCAGTAGCGCCAATTTTGCACCCCGGCATCCTGTGCCACATCCTCGAAGTGCCCGCTGCCATCGTTGCGGAATAGCTGGCTTGGAAACATCAGCGCCGTGGATTCTACGCCTTCCTCACGCATCGATTCGTTGCAAGAGAACATGTCCAAATCTCCGTCATTGTCGTAGTCCGCCCACGCCGCGCTCTGGCTCGGATAGGCGGGCTTGGCAAGCCCGGCGGATTCTGTAACGTCGCTGAATGTGCCATCGCCGCCATTGCGCAGAAGCGACATCCGCATCTGCCCGCGCGTCTTCATCCAGCCGCCCCGCATCACCAGCACATCCATCCAGCCGTCGTTGTCGTAATCCGTCTGCGTTATATTCAACCCGCCCAGCTGCCCAGACAAGCCCGCCTTCTCACTGAAATCCGTGAATGTGCCATCGCCTTCGTTACGGTAGTAAGCGATTGGCTCGCACGGATCCCATGTGG
>VXRI01000151.1 GCA_009838595.1 Chloroflexota bacterium
AAAGTGAGAAAGAAGGGAGCGATAATTCCAACGAACAGAACGATATTCTGGTAGAACGTGACGGCAGCGTTGCCACGGTGATATTCAACAGGCCGACGCAGCGCAATGCGATTAGCTACGCGGGCTGGCTTGAACTGCAACGTATTGCGATTGAGCTGGAACGCGACGATTCGGTGCGCGTGGTCGTGTTCACCGGCGCGGGGGATAGGGCGTTCTCCGCCGGCGCGGACATCAAGGACTTCGAGCAGTATCGCATCAACTCGCAGATTGCCAAAGTCTATGCAGCGGCTTTCGATGGCGCGATGGATGCAGTAGAAGCGATGTCCAAGCCGACCATATCCATGATTCGAGGCTTCTGCGTTGGCGGCGGCTGCGAATTTTCTATGGCGACGGACATTCGCATCGCGTCCGCAGACAGCCGCTTCGGTATTCCCATCGCGCGGCTTGGCATTCTCGTCGGCTATGGCGAAATGCGCCGCCTCGTCCAACTCGTAGGACCGGGCAACGCCTCGTATATCCTGCTCAGCGGCAGGCTGATTGACGCGCACGAAGCGCGCCGCATCGGCTTGATTACGACATTGCTCGGCGCGGACGAACTGCGCGATTATACATACACGCTCGCGCACGAGATGGCAGAACTCGCGCCGCTCAGCCACAAGCGCAACAAGCGCATCCGCGACATCACGCTGCGCAACCCGTCCGGTGAAGGCTTGTCGCAAGAAGAGGAAGATTTACCGTTCACCAACTTCGACAGCGCGGACTTCCACGAAGGGCGCGCCGCCTTCATCGAGCGCCGCACGCCCGTATTCAAGGGCGAGTAGGGTATATGTATGTCGTCTCCGGCGCTGATTAACCCTATTACCCACTTCCTAACCTTCCCCCATGGGGGAAAGGACTTATGAAATTGTCTCGTATCTAGTACATCAACAGTTGATTATTGGAGTAGTCCAGTGAACAAGCGACTTCCCTTGCAGGGGATTAAGGTTATCGACTTCAGCCAGATTCTAGCCGGCCCGTTCTGCACGATGCTGCTTTCGGACATGGGCGCGGATGTCATCAAGATAGAAAAGCCCAACGGTGGCGACGACACGCGCCGCTACGGTCCGCCCTTCATCGAAGGCGAATCTGCAGCGTTTCTCACGCTTAACCGCAACAAGCGCAGCATCGTGCTCGACCTAAAGTCTGAGCAGGGCATCGCCGTCGTGCGCCGCATGCTTGAAGACGCCGATGTGATGATTCACAATTTCCGTCCTGGAGTGGTTGACCGCATGGGGCTCGGCTACGCTGATGTGAGCGCGCTCAATCCCTCCATTGTGTACTGCACTGTGTCAGGCTTTGGCATGACCGGTCCGTACAGCAGCCGCGCGGGCTTCGACCTCGTGGCGCAGGGGATGAGCGGGCTGATGAGCATCAACGGCTTCGCCGGCGCGCCGCCGGCGAAGGTCGGTGTGCCAATGGCAGACCTGAACACCGGCATGTTCTGTGCCTATGGCATCCTGACCGCGTACATCAGCCGCCTGAGTACGGGCAAAGGGCAGCATGTCGATGCGTCGCTCATCGAATCCGGAATCGCCTATACACTGTACGAGTCCGCGACATACTTCGCGACGGGCGAAGTCGCTGGGCCGCTTGGTTCCGCGCACCGCATGATTGCGCCCTATCAGGCGTTCGCAACGGAGGACGGCTACATCAACATCGGCGCTGCGAACCAGAACAACTGGGAGCGTATGTGCCGCGCAATCGGCCGCGAAGATTTGCTGGACGACGAGCGTTTCGCCTCGAATCCGGAGCGCATGGTCAGTATCGAGGCGCTTACGCCGATAATGGAAGAGACATTCCGAACGAAGACGACAAGCCACTGGGTCGATATTCTGGAGACTGCGGGCGTGCCGTGCGGTCCTATCTATAACATCGAGCAGGTCTATGCCGACCCGCATGTGCAGTCGCGCGAAATGTCGGTCGCGCTGGAACACCCGAAGGCAGGCAGCATACGCAACATCGGCGTCCCCGTGAAGCTGTCGGATACGCCTGGCTCGGTGCGAGCGCCAGCACCACTGCTGGGACAGCACTGCGACGAAGTACTATCCCAGTACGGTTACGACGAAGCCGAAATAGCCGCCTTCCGGGAAGCAGGCGTCCTCGGCTGATGTGGGCAGCCGGTAGCTTACATCGATATACAAGATGGGCAAGATACCAAATACAAAGCCCTAGTTAGGCACCAGTTACGCCTCACTTAGGAAGGACAAAACATGCCCTATGTTCATAATGACAACGCGATAATCTACTATGAGACGCACGGCGAAGGCGCGCCCATCGTGTTTGCGCACGGAGCGGGCGGCAATACGCTCGTCTGGTGGCAGCAGATCGCGCACTTCGCGCGCGATTACAAGGTCGTAGTCTTCGACCATCGTGGCTGGGGCAGGTCGAAGTGTGAAAAGCAGCACAAGCACGCGCGCCACTTCGCCGGCGATATGCGCGCCGTGATGGACGATGCCGGAGTGGAACGCGCTGCAATAGTCTGCCAGTCTATGGGCGGCTGGACGGGCATGCAATTCACGCTCGCGCATCCTGACCGTGTGTCGTGCCTCGTATTGTCCGGCACGCCCGGCGGTGTTACAACACCGGGTGTCATCGCCGCGCGAGATGCCCGCGCTAAGAGCCGCACCATAGACCTCGACCGCCCCATCGCTTGGAACGAACCGCACCTCGCGCTCGCTCCCGACGCGTTCGACAACGACTCGGCGATGGCGTTCCTGTACCGTCAGATGTCCGGACTGAACCCGCCCATCGGCGACACTGGCACAGGCGAGATAGGCGTCTCGCCGGACGCGCTAGGTGATTATGCCATCCCAACACTGATGGTCGCCGGCGCGCAGGACCGCATATTCCCGCTTGCCGTGCTGAAAGAAGTATCGCAGGTTATCCCCGGCGCGCAGCTGCATATTGTGGAGACGGCAGGGCATTCTCCCTACTTTGAGTGCGCTGAAGAGTTCAATAGGGTAGTGGGGGATTTTATTGGGGAGCATGGAAACTATTGATGGGCAAATTCTCGACATCGAGGACAGCATGATAGGATAGTTATCTCTACCAAAATGTCGCTGTTTCAGTTTGTGGTACAATCCGCGAGGAAGGGAGTTGTACCATGCCCCTAGAAAGGCTACATGCTCTGGCAGAGAAGTTGCGGCTGCGTATCCACTCTCACCGCTCCACACTCAGCGGCAGCGAATGGTTGACCCGCTATACTCTTATTGATCCTTTGCTACGCGAACTCGGCTGGGACACCGA
Source organism: Chloroflexota bacterium (assembly GCA_009838595.1). Lineage (GTDB taxonomy): Bacteria > Chloroflexota > Dehalococcoidia > Lucifugimonadales > JADFKI01 > Bin90. The sequence goes on from VXRI01000151.1 coordinate 3,286, forward strand.
AGACCCCGAACTGGTGATTCCCGAGTATTCGTCTGGCGGTGGCAGGGCAGACTATGCGCTTCTCAACAATGGACGCCCTGCCGTCATAATAGAGGCAAAGAAACTCGGCGAACCATTGTCGCTGTCTGTCATCAGCCAAGTGCTCAACTACTGCCTGATTGAGGGAACGGCGCACTTTGCTATGACCGACGGCAGACGCTGGGAAATATACGAAACGCACAAGCCAGTTCCCATATCCGAAAAGCGAATTGTGTCTTTTGACCTGTTGGATACCCCACCATCTGATATGTGTCTGAAGGCGTTGGCGCTTTGGCGTCAAAACATCGCTTCAGGTCAAGTAGGCACGGCACAGACGCCTATTGTAACTCCAACTGCTGATGCGCCTGACGTCGTGCAACAGCCTGAACCATCAGTCACTACACCGCCCACGCAGTCGGCATCGACATCAACACCGTCGGCAGCCATTGTGGATACCAATGAGGGGTGGCTACCGTTAACGGAAGTTCGGGAGGACAGACAGAGGGGAGTCAAGTCAATCGAGATATGTTTTCCTGATGCTTCACGCGTTACAAAGAGATATTGGTACGAGGTAGTCGGGGAGGTTGCTTTGTGGCTTATCAACATGGGACATCTTAGGGCAAACCACTGTCCAATTAAGCCACAAAGCGGAAACCTATACATACTACACACCGAGCCATACCATTCAGACGGTAAGCCTTTCAAGCGGAGTATAAGAATAGGTCCGCTATTCCTTAATCCAAACTACGGCATGGGACAACACATAAGAAACGTGCAAACAATCATTCGGCGCGCGGGACAAGACCCATCCCAATTCAAGGCACGCTGGTAGCCTGATCCTCTGCGAACAAAGTGTTGTAGGATTCCATGACAAAGTCCTTAGCTCCCTGAATTTCCAGTAATACAGGCTTGCCGTCTTTCGAGAAATGAACGACGAACTGCCCTGTATCTTCCGCATAGTCAACAGGTTCGTCCGCGACTCGCACTATTAGAATATCGACATCTTTGCTATATCCGGTTATTTTCATACTCTGACCTCTTTCACGAAAAAGTGCCACGCTCAGCGATTTCGAGCGTGGCACTTGCGGAACCTGCGAACAGATTATCGAAAACTGATCGCTTTACACTACCGCACCCGCGCGACAACTCGCCTCACACCGTCCACCAGCGCGTCAACCTCTGCGTCCGTCGTAAGCGTGTTTAACGCGCCCGCGCCGCCTGTCTGAATCAGGATGCCTTCGTTCAGTAAGCCTGTGAACAGAGCCTTTGTCATGTCGGAGTCGCCTGTCAGCGTTGAGCGGTAGTCCACGATACCTTCGTCCGTGAAGTGGATGCCGAACAGCGACGCCACGCCCGTTACTTGTGCTGGCACTTCCAACTCGTCGAACACCGCCCGCAGCTTGGCGCGCAGCGTGTCGCCCAGCGCGTTCATGCGGTCGTACACTTCGGGCGTCAGGTGGTTCATCACCACTTCGCCCGCGACCATCGTCATCGGGTTGGCGTTGAATGTGCCGGCGTGGGCAAGCGGCGCGTCTGCGGATGGGTCAAACAGCGCCATTATGTCGCGTCTGCCGCCCCAAGCGCCCACGGGCATTCCGCCGCCGATAATCTTGCCGAATGTCGTCATGTCCGGTATCACGCCGAACATCTCCTGCGCGCCGCCCGAGGACACGCGGAAGCTCTGCACTTCGTCGATTATCAGCACGATGCGTAATTCTTCGGTGATTGCGCGCATGCCTTGCAGGAAGTCCAACTCAGCGGGCAGGTAGCCGAAGCTCGACGACACCACTTCCATTATGACGCAGGCGAGTGTGTCAGCGTTCTCGCGGATGATGGTCTCGCAGGCTGGCAGATCGTTGTATGGGAGCGTGAGCACATCATCGGCAACGCTCGGCGGCTGTCCGGAATGCTCCGGCACGGGCGTGGTGGCGTCCGGACCGAGCGCGTCTGCCGGCGGTCGCACGCTGACGGACACATACTCGTGCGAGCCGTGGTAGCCGCCCTCGAACTTGGCAATCTTGTACTTGCCGGTGAACGCGCGCGCGCCGCGAATTGCCATCATCGTGCCTTCGGTGCCGGAATTCGTGAAACGCACGGTATCCAACGACGGCACGCGCGCGCACAGGTTCTTGGCGAGACGCACCTGCGCTTCTGTGGGACCGCTGAACGAATTGCCGCGTTCGGCTTGCTCTTGCAGCGCGGATACGATGTCAGGATGCGCGTGTCCCATGATGTGCGTGGTGGCGTTGATCATGAAGTCGAGGTAGCTATTGCCGTCGACATCATAGACATGGTGTCCTTTCGCGTGGTCGACGAATGTCGGGTATGGCGCGAAATACGCGGTGCCGCGCGAGCTGCCGCCTGGCAGATACCGCGCTGCCTCGTCTTGCAGCGCCTTCGACTTGGGCGTGCTCGCCTCAAACTGCCTAACTTCCGCGTCCGCCTTGAATGTAGTCATTGTGCGATGCTCCCTGTGTTTTGTGCATAAATAACCTTCTCCCGCGATGGCGAGAGGCTAGAATGAGAATGGACGCATTATACTCGCCTATAATATCAGAGGGGCAGCTATCGTGGGGACAGCTATCGCGCCGTATGTCCGCCGTCAATCACCAGCTCGCTGCCGGTTATGTATGACGCCGCGTCCGATGCGAGGAATAGAACTCCGTAGGCGACATCTTCCGGTATGCCGAGACGCGGTATCGGAGTTACCGCCGCCCGCTGCTCGCGCATTTCTTCGTTCTGGAAGAACACATCGAGCATGTCCGTCTCTATGGGACCAGGGTGCACCGAGTTCACACGGATGTTTTCGGCTGCGTATTGCACGGCTGTTGACTTTGTGAGCAGCCGCACAGCGCCTTTCGACGCGTTGTATGCTGTGCCCTGCCCGCCGATAAGCCCCGCGACCGACGAGATATTGACGATAGACC
>VXRI01000010.1 GCA_009838595.1 Chloroflexota bacterium
TCAAATGATGGGTCTCTGCGGCTAAAGATTTTAGCTGCTTCAGCTAAAATGTCTGCTGAACTTTCAGAAAATCGAAAACTATAGGCGATTACATTGACAGGACGAACATCCGCCCAAGTCAAGTCTATGTCCACGCCTCTGCCATTCTTTGCCAATTCCGCCACTGAGTTGCATAGATTGGCGCTTACTCCGTTATCTACTACTGCAAGAAACGGTTCTAATGAACCTTCTGCATTGAAGTCAGACACTGCCAGTTCTGAATGTTTAAGCGCAGATGCAAGTTTGGTGGTAACTTGGCGCGGAAACGGGGGCAGGACATCATCACCAAAGTCTCCCTGTGTGCCGAATCCTGCCGGCACGGGTGAATGCAAAGTTATACCGTATCCTTCAGGCAAACCCGGCAGTGGATGCACTCTGTCGAGATATTCCACTACTTCCGAGCTCATAGAGCCGCGGTATGCTGCCTTGGTCTCCTCAGCCGCGCGCGCGGCAGAAGCTATCATGCCGTATGTGTCATTTAATAACTCGGCGCTGCTGCGGAGGGACAATCTTTGACTTGCCATACCATTGAGCGAGCGCACCCGTATTATGTCCGAACCCATCCCTAGCAGGTCGTAGTACACATCCATTTGAGACCGTTCCTCAACGGTTGAGAGTACGGCTATTGCTTCTGCGATGTTCTCTGCATAATCGGCAAGTGTATCTCGAATAGGAAGTATAACCTCCCATTCGCGTCCAGCGTATTCTTTGGAATATATCACGGCAGGCCTGCTGCCCCATCGTCCTTGGTTATTCCATCCGTTGGAATTGAGATACGAGCGCAAGTTGATTATGGACATGGACAACATCGCTGCGCGGTCTCTTATCTGGACTAGCATAGCGATTCGCCTCTTTCAGTCTTCTGCATTAGTTCTTGAAGCTGCGCGGCATTAAACATGTTGGCGGTGGGCAACTCGACAGTTACGCTGGATATATTCCGCGTGGCTTGCTGCCCTTGCAGACACAGCCAATATGCACATCGCCGCAGACAGAGTTCATCGTGAGACTGGCTTGTCCATTCATCAAATTGTTGCGGCATCAAAAGGACTATCAGAATGCGAGGGGTTAGGGTATCGGCTCGCAGGTCTTCGTAATTTTTGATTGGCAAGGTGAAGCGCAATTCGTTCTCGCCCAATACGTCCTGTGAGGTTGACTTTGCTTGAAAATCTATTCTTGGGCGACGACCAGCATCTGCCATTAGGACGCCATCCACACTATCGGTATCAACTGCCGGTCTGGTTACTTGGTATCCTGCATCCGCTGCGACTGCCTTGATATATGCGAGGGAGAACTGTTCCATCTGCTGATATGGCGTCATTTGATGCCTGTCCTTATAAGGTGAAGAGAGTTTATCATACCGCTGCTTTCACGACATCAGCAGCGACGGCGTATCACGCGCTCTACCTTCTGCTCACCTAGCAATAATCTCTATCCGGCTGACGCCATATACCCATCCACCGCCGCCAGATACCCTTCGCGCTCATCATCCCCAATCCACGCGCTGCGGAATGCGTTGCGCGCCAGTTGCGCTACTTGCTCCCTAGTTAGCCCCGCCGCCTGCTGCGTATTCAGCAGCACATCGCTCATGTAGTAGCTCCGCATATACGCAGGGTCGTCGGTGTTCACGGTGACATTCAACCCTAGTTCCAGCGCGGCTTTCAGTCCGATTGCCCGTCTTGGCGCAGGGTTGCTCGGAGTCGAGGTAGTGCAGAATGTTAGGCATATCTGCCGTTGCCTCACCGCTTCTATCAGCACTTCGTCATCCAGCACATGGTAGCCGTGGTCAATCCTGTCCACGCCGATTGTGTCGAGGCACTGCCGGATATGCTCCACGGAGTTTTCCTGCAAATGGTCGCAGTGCATCGTGAGCTTGTAGCCTTCCGTCCGCGCCCGCTCGAACACATTGCGGAACTTCAACGGCGGGTTGCCTTTTTCGTCAGAGTCCAGCCCCACGCCCACAATCCAGTCTTTGTACGGCAGCGACTGTTCAAGGGTTTGCATAGCGGACTCTATGCTTTCATCACGCAGGATGCCGAGTATCAACTGCGAGCGAATGCCGAGTTCGGTTTGCGCTGTTTCCTGCGCGCGTCGAATGCCCTGAATGACCGCGTCGAATGCAATGCCTCTGCTTGTGTGCGCCTGCGGGTCGAAGTGCATCTCCGTATAGACGACATTCTGCGCGCGCGCCCTTTGCAGGTAGGCGTAGGTGAGGTCGAAGAAGTCCTGCTCGGTATGCAGCACATCCATGCCGCTGAAGTACAGCGCAAGGAATGAGGACAGGTCGGTGTATTCGTATGAAGCCGCTAGTTCATCCGCAGTCTGATATGGCAGTTCAATGCCGTTGCGCTCTGCAAGCTGCAGCCGCATATCAGGCTCAAGCGTGCCCTCGACATGAACATGCAGCTCAGCCTTCGGCATCTCTCTTATGAAAGCATCCATATCGACGGACATAATATCATCCCTCTTATCCCTGCTTTCACGGGGCGCACATCGATGTCGGAAGTCTGACGCCTGCCCGCTATCTCACTGCGCCGTCAGCCCGCCGTCCATGATGAGGGGCGTTCCGGTGACGAACGATGCTTCGTCGGATGCGAGGAACAGCGCGCCATAAGCTATCTCGCGCGGGTCTGCGACGCGCTTCATGAAGTTGGACGCGCCCGCCTCAGCAAGAAACTCCTCCCTGTCAGCGCCCACGAATCGCCTATGTCGCTCGGTCGCGGGTGTCAGCACGGAGCCGGGGCATACGCAGTTGACGCGGATGTTGTGCGGCGCGAGGTCCATCGCAAGGCAGCGCGTGAGCTGCATAACCGCGCCCTTGGACGCGTTGTACGGAATGAAGCCCGGTTGTGCGATGAACCCGCTCACGGAAGCGATGTTCACGATGGAGCCGCCGCCCGCTGCCTGCATGTGCGGCAGCGCATGCTTGACGCAGTACGCCTGCCCGATGACATTTACGCCGAACACGCGCGCCCAGTCCGCGTCCGTGATGTCCTGCACTTCGCCGAATACGAACGCCGCCGCATCGTTGACCAGAATGTTCACCGTGCCGTATGCGTCGGCTGCGGCTTGCACCATTGCCTGCACATCCGCCTCTTTGGACACATCGGTCGCTATGAACTGCGCCTCGCCGCCGGCAGCCCTAACGCTCGCCAGCGTCTGCTCGCCGCCTTCGGTGTCGATGTCTGCAATGGTCAGGCGCGCGCCTTCCTCGGCGAACAGCTCGCATATCGCGCGCCCAATGCCGGACGCGCCGCCGGTGATTATCGCAGCCTTACCTTCAAGCCTCATAGATAACTCCGTTCATTAGTAGTTTGTTTTCAGCCATTAGTTATCATTTCCTTACCCGTCCGGTAGAAGGCTAGCATGAGGGCGAGTTTGAAAACTGACTACTGACCACTGAAAACTGATTACTCCAAATGAAACACTTCCTCCAACTCCACCATCATCGAGTCAGGATGCGCGCCTTCGGGTATCTCGAAGAAGGGGGACATCATGTCTTGCCAGCGCTTGTTGACATCTTCCTTAGACATGCTTTCCAGCGCGGCGGCGAAGGTGTCTTCCGCCTCGCCATCCCCTGTCTCAAAATACCCGAACATCAAGCCGTCTTCGCGCATGAAGAGCGAGTAGTTGTGCCAGCCGTTGCGTGAGAGCGCGTCCAGCATCTCGGGCCAGACGGCGCGGTGGTGCGCCTTATATTCATCGATTCTGTCCTGCTTTACTTTCAGCAGAAAGCCTACGCGCTTCATTTAAGTGCCCCTCGGTGAATTAATTCATGGGGTGGACAGGATATAGGATAGTGAGATGAGGCGGATGCAGTGCTTATTTTATTGGATGGTGCTTGGATATCCAATCATGGACGCGGCTTTCCGGTAATTCCCAGCCGTCCCATGGCAGGCGCATCACGATGTCCTGCTTGAACCAGTGATGGTGGCGCTCGGCGTAGGCGTCGCTGCCGGTGAAGTCCGCGAGTATTGCGAGTGCGAGCTGCGCCGGACCTCCCATGCCGTATCCCCATTCCAGGTTCACAGAGTGCTCGCGCAGGTCAAGGCGCGAGGGCAACGGGTACTCTTCATCATCCTGCACAACCATTACTGACACGGCGGAGTCGGCGCCCTGCCCGGTGCGCTCGCCTGTGTACACCTTGCCGCTCAATGATGCCTCCGCGTTCTGGAATGATGGTATTGTCCGTATATCAATTGGGCTGTTCGGCTTTCGGTTGACGGGGATTGCTCCCATCCTAGCCTTCTCCCATAGGGCGAGGGGGGACTAGCGCCAGTGTTCGGGGAGGATGGCTTCTGCATAGCCGAATTCTTGGGCTAACCATTCTTCTTGATGCACGCCATCGCGGTAGCTGGAGCTTTGCGATTCGTACACGCTGACTTCGCCTTGTATGGAGTCCGATATGGCGGACAGACCAGCGGCGTCGAGCGCGCTGCCCGGAGTACCTGCCATCAGCAGTGTCCTTGCGGACACATCCGGCGCGAATCCGCTCAGGTCGAAGTACGACAGCGTGTTGGATACGGCGTCCCGGCGCTGCGGGTGCAGGTTCAGGTAGTCGTTAATCTCTTCGAGCGGGTAGTCGCCGGTTTGCGCTGCTCTTGCGAGCGTATTCACGAACAAGCCGGGCTGGCATATCATATGCGTCGCGCCGTTGTGCAGCGCGGCGGTTGCCAGCGCGATGTCGTTGCCGATTGCCACGACGCGCTCCGTGTCCACTTCCGGGCGTGTTAGCAGATATTCCAGACCGCGCACGCTGTCCGCCGCGACGCTGCGAAATATGTAGCCCTGCGCGTCATCGATGTCGTCCGTCAGCATGCCGGGGAATCCCGCGGAATACGGCTTGTCCGACAGCCGCTGCCCGCGCGACCCGAGCGAGAAAACGACAAACCGGCTGCGAAGTCCGTTCGCCGAGCCTTGCGGTATCGGCTCAAGCACGCTCTGGTACTTGGGCGCATAGTAGATGGCGGGATGCGATCCCTCACCCGAAGGTATGCTCAAGTAGCCGAACAGACGGTATGCCCCGATGCCGGTGAGCCGCACGCTGTACATCGTGGCGAACTCCGTGCAGCGCATCGGCAGCAGTTCTACTTCAGGCGCCGCGGGATAACCCGCCAATTCTTCCAACGTCCGTTCCCAGTACTGTCCGAAATCGTTAGCGATATTCATAATGGCTGTGTCCATTCATTTTGACTTGTCTGGTGTTTCATTTCAAACATTAGGTTCTGTTGACATTTGGGACATTCCTGTGAAGACGGGAACCCAGAACCTAGTAGTTAGTCATCAGTTGTCAGTCTTCAAACTCGCCCTTGTCCTAGCCTTATATCGGCTGCAAGTGCTTGGCGAAAAACTCGTTTGTTATTGCTGTGTGCTTGTAGCGTCCTGCTTCGTGGCCATGCCCGTCGTAGGCGTACAGCCGCTTGTCGGAACTGGCTATGGCGTTGTGCAGCGCATAGCCGGTTTCAGGCGGGCATACATTGTCCTGCAAACCGATGTTCATGATAATCGGACACTGTATCCTGTCGGCGAAGCTGATGCCGTCGAAATAGGCGAGCGTGCGTTCCACATCGTCGCGGCTGTCGGGATGCATTTGCAGGTAGTCGTTGATTTCCTGATACGGGTATGAGCTGGTAAGCGCGATCGCGTCCATGTAGCCACACAGGTAAGGCGCACCTGCGGATGCGACCTTGATTTCGGGGCGCATCGCGGCGGTCGTGATGGTCAACCCGCCGCCCTGACTGCTCCCCGTAACGCCAATGCGATCAGGGTCAACTTCGTCTCGTGTCAGCAGGTAGTCGATGGTGCGCCACGCATCCACGTAGAAGCCCCTATACGAGTATGTATTGCGGTCGATGATGTTGTGCGTCAGCAGGTTCGGGTAGCCGGGGTTGAACTGCGCGTTGCTGCGGAGCTTGCCGCGCGGCGCCGCCGTAACCGCAGCGTATCCGAGACGCGCCCATTCCTTCGGTATCGCCGGGTCGCTCTGGTAGCCGGGCATGAACACAACGGCGGGCAGTGGGCCCTGCCTGTCTCTCGGCACGCAGTACCACGCGGCGACCCGCACGCCGTCGAGGCTGTCGTAGGAAATCTCGAATGTCTCCAGTTCGTCCGAGCTGCGCAGGGGAAGAGACACCGTCTCTGGGTTGAGCGGTATATTCGCCGCCTCGTCCAGAACATTGACGCAAAATTCG
>VXRI01000403.1 GCA_009838595.1 Chloroflexota bacterium
GGACGAGGGAGAGGCATCTGGTCGTGATTTGATACGCCCACCAACCGGACCCAAGTTACATATGAAGTAGAAGGAACTATTATGAGCACACTTGAAGGCAGTCCTAATCCGTTTGGAGGCTTTGTGGTCAATCCTGGTGCGCTGCCGGAAGGCGCTTCGAGGTTCAGGCGGCGTCTGGCAGACGCTATGGACGACTGGCAGGATGTCGGCTACAAAGTGGCATGGCTGGAAGTGCCGCTTGCGAATGCGGCGCTGGTTCCAGTCGCGGCTGAGGCAGGTTTCCGATACCACCACGCGGGTGAAGACTATGTGATGATGACGCTGCAAATCGAGGCGGGCGCTTATATTCCGCCGCACGCCACGCATTACATCGGCGCGGGCGGTGTGGTGCTGAGCGAAGATAGGCAGCTGCTAGTCGTGTCCGAGCGGCATCAGATTCGCCCACGCCGCGGGCCGTCGTACAAGTTGCCTGGCGGCGCGCTAGTACAAGGTGAGCATTTGGCGGATGGCGTGGTGCGCGAGGTGCTCGAAGAGACGGGCGTCCGAACGCGCTTTGAGGCTATGGTCTGCCTGCGCCACTGGCACGGCTACCGCTACGGCAAGTCGGATATCTACTTCGTTTGCCGACTGTCACCGTTAAGCACCGAGATCACGATGCAGGAAGAGGAACTCGAGGCGGCGCTGTGGATGCCCGTCGACGATTATCTCGGCTCGGACGAAGTGCACATGTTCAACAAGACCATCGTATCGGCAGCGCTGTACTCCGACGGCGTCTCGCCCGGATTCATCGAAGGATACGGGGATAGGCGACAGTTCGAGTTCTTCCTTCCGAAAACAATAATGCCGGATGGGGTGGAGTACGAAGAGACACCCTGATGACGGAACCAACAGGATGAACACGATAGAAAGGATAAGGTGGTTAGATGGCGCAGGCAAAGCGAGTGATAATCGACGCGGACCCAGGTATTGATGACACGGCGGCGATCCTAATGGCGCTGGCGAGCGACAAGTTGCAAGTGGAAGCAATTACTACGGTGCATGGTAACGCATCAGTGGAGCAATGTACGGTGAACACGCTGCGGATACTGGAAGCCGCCGGGCGCACAGATATTCCGGTGTATCAAGGCGTAGGTCGGACACTGACCTATCAGGTGCCGAGTTACGCGTCCCACATTCACGGCGACGACGGTATCGGAAATATCGAATGGCCCCTGCCAATCAAGAGTCTTCGTGTGAGGCATGCCGTACCCGAGCTCATCGCTCGCGTGCTGGCGGCGCCGGGTGAACTGACGATATTGGCGATAGGCAGGCAGACTAATATCGCGTTAGCGATGAGCATCGAGCCGCGCTTCGCCGAGTCCGTGCGAGAGATTGTGGTGATGGGCGGGGCGCTGTTTCAGCCTGGTAATGTAACGCCGCTCGCCACCGCTAATATCGCAGGCGACCCTGAAGCGGCGGACGCAGTGTATCGGTCGGGTGCGCGTGTTACGCAGGTGGGTCTGGACGTCTGCAATCAGGTTGAGGTTTCCGGGGAGCAGCAGCAGCTCGTCTGGGATGCGGGAACACCTGCTACGCGGCTGCTGAAACAGGCGACGCGCTTCATCAACCGCGCTTATCAGAACGACAACCGCCTGCACAATCCGGATGGCGTGCAATACTCCGACCTCAGCCCGATGGCGTATGCTATCGCGCCCGAGCTATTTGGCTTGCGCGATATGCATGTGCGAGTAGAAACGCAGGGCGAATTCGCGCGCGGCTTCACGGTGGCGGACCTGCGCAAGAACTCGACCTCCAAGCCGAATGTGTCCGTAGCCATGGAAGTGGATGCCCCTGCCGTCACCGAGCTGTGGACAAACCTGGTCAGAACGATTTAGGCGAGCGGCTGCCGAGTTTACTGCGCCCGCGTGTGAGGCATACTTATAACGCCGGTCAACGCGCTGGCAGTGTGCAACTGGAGAATGCCGGCACTATTGCTCTCGCAAGTGGCGCAATGTATGAAAAGTAAGTCAACCCGCGGTTATCCAACAGGCGATGGGCTGAATTTTGACAGTGTGCAGAGGCTACTGCTCTTGCAGGCGGCGTAACTGCTCGCGGAGACTGGCGTTTTCCGCCTCTGCGGCTAGCCGGGCTTGGCGTTCTGCCAGGCTAGTCTCGCGCTCCAAGTCTAGGCGCTCGTGTATTTGGCGCAAATCTTCGTGGGCGATTGTCAGTTCGTCGATGGTGCTGCCCGTATCAGGATCTAGCACGTCGAACTCGCCTTCGTGATAGTAGAAGTCTAAATGCAGCAGAGCGCTGTGCGATGTTAGCGATTCGTCCTCACCGATTTGGGTATCGATTGGCTGGTATTCGCCATCGACTAGGCGCAAACCTTGCATTGGCTGCCCGTATATGTCGCCGTCCGCCGGGTCGAACAACCAGTATTCTTTGACGCCCATTTCTGCGTACAGGTCGCGCTTCGGTCCTAGATCGTTCTGAGCAGTGTTTGGCGAGCCAACTTCCATCACGAAGTCCGGTGCCTTGCCAGCCTCCCACAGCCAGTAGTTCGGCAAACGCCAGCGTATCGCTTCCGCGTCCACATCGAACGATATGAAGCAGTCGGGTTGCACACGCTTATTGCCGTTTGACTTGTCGTAGGCAACATAGACCATGCCTGCAATGAACACATCCGCCCGCCCGCCGTATCGCTGCCAGAGCAGGCGCTTGATTCGGTCTAGTGTGATTTCCTGTACGATAGCGTCCTCGGCAATCTCCGGCTGTTCGTAAAAGATGTCGGGGAGCGTCTTTACTTCCCACGCATTGGGGATAGTTCTGGTCGTCGTCACCATAAGCCTCCGAGACTCACATCGGCTTGCATTCTCAGCATTGTAGCAGGTTTCAAGTTAGGTTTCGCCGTTGTTATGCTGATATAATGACACAGGGATTAGGGTATCAAACCCCGCCGCCGCGTACATCAACCGCAACAGACTGCTGCCGAGCCAACTATGCAGAACTCACACGATTCCACAGATACAACCATAGCTACAGCCACCGCTAATTCAAAGGCTACCCGCAGATGGAAGGGCTGTCCCGATGGCAGCCGCGTCGTTATCAAAGCGGGCACTGCGTTGTTGACCGGCGGCGGCGACAACATCGACATTGAAGTGATGGCGGCGCTGGTAGGACAGATTGCCCGCTTGCACGCGCGGAACAGCGATGTGCTGCTGGTGTCTTCGGGGGCGGTGGCAGCAGGACGGCGTGTGCTCGGTGTGCCTGCGGAGGGCGGCAATATGCCGCTGAAGCAGGCGCTTGCCGCCGTCGGGCAGGGACACCTGATGCACACTTACGAGCAGCTCTTCAGCTGGCAGGAAATCCCCATCGCACAGGGACTAATCTCGCAGCGTGACATATCCGACCGGCTGGGCTACATCAACATCCGCAACGCGCTGATGGAACTTGCTCGGCGCAAGGTCGTGCCCATCATCAACGAGAACGATGTGGTCGCCATAGAAGAACTGTCCGGCGAGGTGTTCGGCGACAACGATAGGCTGTCCGCGCTTGTGGCGAATCTGGTCGATGCCGACCTGCTAATCATATTGGGTAGGGTTGATGGCTTATTCACTGCCGACCCGAATATCGATTCTAACGCGCGGATGATTCCGCTTGTTGAGCGAGTCACACAGGAAGAGGTGGAACGACTGGGTGGACCATCGCTTGACACGCTGGGACGCGGCGGCATGCGCACTAAACTTCAGGCGGCGCAGCTCGCGGCGAGCTCCGGCGTCGATGTGTTCATCGCCAACGGCAAGACTCCTAACATCATCGAGCGCATCGCGGACGGTGAACACCTTGGCACATTTTTCCCGGCGCGGCGCGGCAGGATGGAAAGCCGCAAACGCTGGATGCTGAGCGGGCTGTCCATCAAGGGTGAAATTGGTGTCGATGGCGGCGCGGCGCGTGTACTGCAGCGACGGCACGGCAGCCTGCTTCCGGCGGGCATCATAGCGGCGGACGGCACATTTCTACGCGGCGATCTTGTGTCCATCGTAAACGACAACAGCGTGCAGATTGGCATGGGCATCACCAACTACAGCGTCGGCGAAGTCGCAGAAATAAAGGGCAAGCACTCACGACAAATAGCCGACATTCTAGGTGTTACCTACGGAGACGAAGTAGTCCACCGCAACAACATGGTTATTGTTTAACTGCCCGTGTTGTGTAAATGTAAGAATGTCCGCTTCAATTAGCAGAACGAACAATTCGATAAGGTACTCCCCCTTTACGGCGGAAAGCTAGGACATAGGGAACGAATCCCCGATCACTCGTAAATATCGCCATTCAAGCAAGTGATAGTTTCAGTCAAGACATATATAAGCACAGACCTTTGGAATGCGGAGTTTTCCGATGCAGAGTACAGCGACAATCGAACGAACATCCGGCACGGCGAGCGGTGAGCTCGAAGTTAAGGGACTAGCAGCTCGTCGAGCCGCGCGCAGGCTGGCGACCATCAGCACGGAAGTGAAAAACGCCGCGCTGCACAATGTCGCTGACGGCTTGAAGGCGCGCGAAGAAGGGATACTTGCGGCTAACGAACTAGACATCGCCAACGGCAAGACTCGCGGGCTGGAAGACTATTTCCTTGACCGTCTGCTGCTCACGCCTGACCGCTTGAAAGGCTTGGCGAACGACGTGCGAGGCGTCGCCGCGCTGCCTGACCCGATTGGCGAGATGATCGACATGCGCAATGTGCCGAACGGAATGAGCGTTGGCAAGCGGCGCGTGCCGCTGGGCGTTATCGGCGCTATCTACGAGAGCCGCCCGAATGTAACCATCGACATAAGCTCGCTGTGCTTGAAGTCGGGCAACGCCATCATCCTGCGTGGTGGTAGCGATGCCATAAACTCCAACACCGCGCTTGCGGCGCTGGTCAAGGATTCAATAGCGGATGCGGGAATTCCGGACGACGCAGTGCAAGTGATGGAGACGACTGACCGTGCCGTCGTCGGGCAGATGCTCACGGCGAAGGGCATCATCGACCTGCTCATTCCGCGCGGTAGTCAGGCGCTCATCAACCGCGTGGCGTCAGAAGCGACGATTCCGGCTATAACCGGCGGCGTCGGTGTGTGCCACACATACGTTGACCGCCAAGCAGACATGGACATGGCGTTGGACATCGTGAACAACGCCAAAGTATCGCGCCCGTCTGTGTGCAATGCGCTGGACACCGTGTTAGTGCACTCGGCGCAGGCGCAGTCGTTTCTGCCAGCGCTTGCGAAGCGTTGGGAAGATGCCGGCGTCGAGATGCGCTGCGACACGCGTGCGCTCAGCCTGCTCGGATCGTCCGCCGGTTCGCGCGCGGTGCATGTTACCGAAGAAGATTGGAGCACGGAGCATCTGTCGCTGACGGCAGGTGTGCGCGTGGTGGACTCCCTGGACGAGGCGCTGGAGCACATTGAGATGTACGGCTCCGGACATTCCGAGGCAATTGTAACCGACGACTACGCAGCCGCAATGCGCTTCCTCGACGAAGTGGACGCCGGCGCGGTATTCGTGAACGCATCCACACGCTTCAACGACGGCGGACAGTTCGGGCTAGGCGCAGAAGTCGCCATCAGCACCGACAAAATGCACGCTAGAGGGCCAATGGGTCTGAAAGAACTGACATCGTACAAGTGGACTGTGTTGGGCAGCGGGCATATCCGCGGATAGTTATCTTGTCCCGTCCGCAATAGTCTCTTCCCCCTCAATAGAATGTTTAGAATGGGGGCAATGAATTACAACGCCGCCCATTTGTCCGATGATCAAATCGTTGAATATCCGGTAAAAGCAGCATCGATATGAGTGCAAGGGCAGCCGTCCAATGTAGGCAAGGTAGGGGATAACAGTGGCAGATTATGACTTCGTACGGGAGTGCCGCACACCGTTCTCGGAATGCTATACGGTCCTCGAAGGTAACAGAACCGTCGGTAGGCTGGATGTGCACTTTGCCGATGTGATTGTACACGGCACATTGAGTGTCGATGAAAGCCTGACCGGCGAAGACGTCCACGAACTCATCGACATTTTGGACGGCGAACTGCTGAATTCCGCAGGTATCGTGCGGCAGGAAGTCATCATCCACGTTCATCAGGGACGGGACCTTGGCGTGTACAGCACTAGCGAATACGACAGCAACGGGCGAATCCAGAATATGAGCGATAGGGATGGAGTGGGATGGCAACTAGAACGCGGGAGCGGCTGACCT
>VXRI01000249.1 GCA_009838595.1 Chloroflexota bacterium
GACTTGCAGAACATCGCATTCAGCGAGAACTGGGGATTCAGCCCGAATACAGTGGAGCAGATAAGCGCGCGCGTGGCGAACAACCGCGGCGGACCGGAGAGCATCATCTTCATCACCGAGGCTGGTGAGCCCGCGGCGTACAACTGGACGATGTTCATGCCCGACGGCGATGGCGCGAGCGGCATTGTGTCTATGACGGGCGTGCATCCGCGCCTTCGCGGACGCGGCATAGGCAAGGCGGTGGTAACGGCGGGCATCGCGTATCTGGTAGAGCGCGGCGCGTCCACTGTGGACCTAGAAGTGGACGCCGACAACACGCCCGCCCGCGAACTCTATCTGAAGCTAGGTTTCCGTAAAATCGGCAGCAGTGTCTGGTACGAGAAACGGTTCTAACGCCCTGTTATTCCTACCCATCGATGTAAGTTAATCGCTTGAACTGCGAAGTCTCGTGCATCTTCATCGTCTCTGGCAGAACGGCCCCTCCGGAGAAGACAATCTTCATCGCCTCTTCGACGGTCATGTCTGTGGCGTAAACTTCTTCCTCGTGCACGAAGGCTAGATTGCCTGATGTGGGGTTAGGCACGGTGGGGATGTACACAACGACCAGCACTGCGTCGTCCGGGTTGCTTGCGCGCGAATGCCCTGCGGTGAATCCCAGCGCGAACAGACCCGGGCGCGGCCATTCGACCAACACCACGCGATTGACCTTCTGTCCGGATGGCATCGTCAGGCTGTCTGTCGCCTGCTTCGCCACGCCGTAGATGTTCTTGACCACAGGGATGTTCGACAGCACGGCGACTTTGATGTTGACAGCTTTCCTACCGAGGCTCCAGTTTGTCAGCAATCCAAAGATGTACAGTACGGCAAGCGCGCATAGCACGCTTATTGCGCCGGCGTCGAAGACCGCCATATTGGGGAACGTGATGGCGATACCCATCCATCCGACCGCTATGCCGGATAGCCTGCCGAACATGCTATCTACCAGTCGAAAGCCGAATATGAGTATCCAAGCGGTGATGATAAGCGGCAGCAACACTAGGAATCCCGCGAGCACCATGCCCCAAAAGTGCCGTTCGATGCGGATGTGCATCGAAGGCTTGCGATGTTCCCCAGCGTCAATGTCGCCATCGGTGGGAATGTTCGGATTAGAGCCGTTCATGCGCATCCTTCCAGTGTGTCGCATAAGAATGGCAGTGGACTAACAGGCTGGTGTGGGGCGCAAATCCTGCAAATCCTGTCCATCCATGTCATTAACTACATTATGGTAACAGGCAATCATATCATTTGCCATAGTAGCCCAGCTCATGCGATTCGCTTTGCGCCGCGCTGTCTTGCCCATCGCCTGCCGCAGTGACGGGTTTTCCAGCAGCGTTTCGAGGCTGCGCGCGAAGGCGTCCGGACAGCGCCAAGGCACAAGGTAGCCGGTCTTGCCGTGTTCCACGAATGTGGTAAGACCGCCGACCCGCGACACGACGACGGGCGTGCCGCAAGCCATTGCCTCCACCGCGACCAGCCCGAAGCTTTCGTACCACGAAGGCAGAACGAACACATCCGCCGCATTGTAGTACACCGGCAACAGCCCTTGCTCAACCGACCCGGTGAATGTGACCATATCGCCAATACCAAGTTCCACCGCAAGCGTCCGCATCCGTTCAACTTCCGCATCGCCTTCCAGCGTTCCACCGACGATGAGCAGGCGCGTGGTGTCTTCGCTTTTGCCGGAATTGCCGGAATTGCCATTATCCGCGAGGTCAGACCCGATGCGCGATTGTGCTGCGTCTGATATACCGCCGTCCGCGCTGACATGTTCACTATCGACAATTCCTCTATTGTGAATGAGAGACGCCGCGCGGATGAGGATATCGAGCCCCTTCAGCGGCTCGATGCGGCCAACATACAGGATGGTGCGCGTGTCCGTCAGTCCGAGCAAATCGCGGGATGCGCGCTTATCTGCCGGGCTGAACAACGCGGTGTCCACGCCCGGCGGAATGACCACAATGGGCGTGCCATTGACCTGATACAGCCGCGAAATATCATCGCGCTCGATGTATGTGGACACGACGAGCGCCTTCGCAGAGTCTATGATGCGCTGCTCGGCATTGGCGCGCTCTAGCGTCTCGCGTTCGCCTGCGCGCGCTCGCTGCTTGGTGCGCGCGAGCGTGTGGAAGGTGGCAAAGTGCGGCGCATCCCACACACGCCCTAGCTCAATTCCAACCACGCCCGACAGCCAGTAATGGCTATGCACCAGCGCATACTCAACGCCTTCGTGCCTCTGAAACGCCAACACCGCATCAATGAACTCGTCCGTGTACTGCAGCAGGTCTTCCTTATCCGCATTCGCGGGACCCGCGTCAAGGTGGATGACGCGCGCGGTACAGTGCTGTGATGGTGTATCCGCGCCGTCAATGCCGTCGGCTTTTTGCTTTACCGCGCGATTTGCTGCGTCTTCTATTCCGTCACCGTCTGATGTGTCAGCCGGTAAAGTGTCAACAGGCGATACGCCCGCGGGGTATATGGGAATAATCTGCGGTTCGTCGCCGTGGTGCGTGCGGGTGAAAATATCGACATCGTTGCCTTGCGCGGCGAGTTCACGCGCGAGCTGGCGCACATAGACATTCATGCCGCCTGTGTTCTTCTCTCCCAGCCGTCCAACGGGCGAGCGGTGGAAGCATATCAGCGCGATTCTGATATTACGATTCGCAAGACTCCCTTCCCTCAATAAGGGGAGAAGGTTAGGATGGGAAGAATATCCTGGAGATATTTGGCAGGGTTGACCATCAATAGGTCAGCGTCGCCGCAAGTTTGACCTAGGCGCGTTGAATAACTAGCTCGTGGATGGTCTGGTTCGTGCCTCCGAGATTGTACTTATAGCGCTCCGAGCCGCGCAGGAAGTCGAAGGTTTTCTTGCCACTTTCGATCGCATCCTGAATGCAGAGCGCTTTGTTCAGCAAGCCCACGCTCAGGTTGGAGTATTCCGGGTCGTAGCCGCTGTTGTATAGCAGGTAGTCGCCGTTGTAGTCGAAACAGATGCATGCCGCCACGCGCACATCGTTCAGCTCCAGAAAGAATAGCTTGAACTGCTGCCGCTCCGAGAGATCTTTCGCGAGTTCGCGGAAGAATTGCTCGCGGTCTGCGGTCAGGAAGTCGTCCTTGTCCGGTCTGCTCGCGCGCATCAGGCGGAAGAACTCTGGCATCGCGTCCGAAATCTCGCTTGCGTCTTGGAAGACGTACTGCGTGGCTTCGTTGCCGTTGTTCAGGCGGCGAAGTTTGCGGCGAAGTTCGTGGCGGTCCTTCTTGCGCAGCCCCGAAACATATTCATCCCAAGACGACTGCAAGTGCGTGTACGGCGATACATCTTCGTCCGATATGTCCGCAGACCAGCCGTTAGCCTTTGCCAGCGCGGGGAAGCGGCGCAGTGTCTCTGATCTGTCTCGTAGCGACTTCAGCTCCATTGTACGCCAGTCCATCGCCCCGATGCGCTGCCAAATCGCGGCGTAGAAGTCGTCCTCGCAGCCCTCGCGCACAAGCAGGTCGTGGTAGTCGAACAGGTCAGTATCGCCGAGGAACGACAGCGTGTCGTCCTTGACCATCAGCGGCGCGATGCCTAGCAGTGAATCGCCGTCGCGCACTGATAATATCTCGAGGCTGGTGTTCGCGTCTCCGTAGCGCCGCCACCAAAGCTGCTGCCACCACGGCGTGATGAAAATGGTGTTGGCGCCGGTGTACGGTAGAATACACTCCCATTCGTCGGCGATGCTGTTGAAATCTTCTTGTCGGACGCTGATTGTCATCGATCTCCCTATCTCCATCAACGGCGCTCCATCAATGGCGGCGCGGGCGCGGCGCAAAATGCCATACACGCCCAAGATAATTTGGTCCCACATTCCCAAGAAATGTCCGGGACGCTGATTGTCGTTATCGAGTCTCTCTGAGAAGAGCGAAGATGTCCTGTCGCAATTCGGGCAGGGTCTTCAGGCTGCCTCTTGCGGCGGTTGTAACTATCTTACTGCCCGGCTTGCGCGCGCCGCGTATGGACATACACATATGCTCGGCGCTCATTATGACCGCGGCGCCGGACGGCTGCAGTGTGTCGTATAGCGTATCGGCGAGTTGGCTTGTCAGGCGTTCTTGTATCTGCGGCCTGCTCGCGAGCACATCAAGAGCGCGTGCCAGCTTGGATGCGCCTGCCACGCGTCCCGTTGGTATGTAGGCGATGTGCGCGATGCCGAAGAAAGGCAGGAAGTGGTGCTCGCAGATGGAATGGAACGGAATGTCGCGCAGTATGACAGTCTCGTCGTAGCCCTCGTCGAAAGTGGTGGTGAGCACGCTTGCTGCATCCTTGTCGATGCCCCAAAACAGTTCGCCGTACATCTCGGCTATGCGGCGGGGTGTGTCCGCCAAGCCTTCTCGCTGCGGGTTTTCTCCAATGGCGACCAGCACCTCTCTTACGGCGTTCTGTATCCTGTCGTAGTCCAAACTAAGCAAGTCCCATGGCATCTTCGATGGCGCCGGTATCGGCAGGGAACTCTTCCCTGAATACGGGATCCACGCCCACTGCGGTATCGGGGTCTTTCAAGCCGCTGCCGGTGATGACGCAGACGACTTTGCTGTCTTGCAGGCGCATGCCGCCGCGAGCCAGCTTCAGCAAGCCCGCAACTGAGGCTGCTGACGCCGGTTCGCAGAAGATACCTTCCTCTCGCGCCATAAGCGTGTACGCTTCCATAATTTCGTCGTCGGTAACGGAATCTATCGCGCCGCCGGATTCTTCGCGCGCGCGGACTGCCTTCGTCCAGCTCGCCGGGTTGCCCACGCGAATTGCGGACGCGATAGTGTTCGGCGTCTCTATGGGATGCCCCTTGACGATAGCCGCCGCGCCCTCCGCTTCGAATCCCATCATCTTGGGCAGCGTTCCCGTCCATTCCATCTGATGCGCTTCTTGGAAGCCCAACCAATATGCGGTGATGTTGCCCGCGTTGCCAACGGGAATGAACAGATGGTCCGGCGCCGTGCCAAGATCGTTGACAATCTCGAACGCGGCGGTCTTTTGCCCTTGCAGCCGATACGGGTTGAGTGAGTTAACCAGCACTACGGGATGCTTTGCGGCGAGCTCGCGCACGATGCGAAGCGCGTCGTCAAAGCCGCCGTCGATGAGCATAATGCGCGCGCCGTAGGTTACCGCTTGTGCCAGCTTGCCTCGCGCGACATACTTGTTCGGCACTACGATGACGGTGTTCAAGCCGCATCGCGCGCCGTAAGCGGCGGCCGAAGCCGATGTGTTGCCGGTTGAGGCGCAGACGATAGTATCGCCGCCTTCTTCGAGCGCCTTCGCCACCGCAACGACCATGCCTCTGTCCTTGAATGAGCCGGTCGGGTTGCAGATTTCCAGCTTGAAGTACAGTTCACCACAGCCGGCCTCTGCCGCAATCGACTCGGACTTGACGAGAGGCGTGTCGCCTTCGCCCAGTGTGAAAATGGGCGTTTTTTCGGTCAAAGGAAGGTATTCCCCATACCTTTCGAGGACTCCGTTTATCATCTCTCTCCGCTTGAATCACGCTGGATGGGCAGGGAGCGTATGACGCTCAGACTGCCTGATTTTAACACAAATCGCCTTGAAAGACGAAAATTGGCGACGCTTGCACCCTGCATGTCAGGTGCATCGATGTTTGCCGTTACCGAATCGCCCTTGAACAGCTAGTAGAGTGCCAATACAATGGGCTTCATCGGTCAGATATAGCGATAGATGGCGCGGTTGGAGGTGCGTTATGGAAATGCGGATTCTTGCCAGAAACATGAATCTGAGCGAGCGTTCGGAAGACTATATCGAGAAGAAAATGGCTCGTCTGGAGCGACACTTGCGAGAGCGCGCTGACGCCAAACTGGAATTGTCGCGCACGGCGTCTCGCTCTGATACGGACAGGTTTGTGGCGCAGATGACGATAAGCGCAAGCGGTGCGACATTGCGCGGGCAGGAGAGCGGACTGACTCTGTTCGCCGCAGTCGATGCCGTAGCCGATGTGATGGATAAGCAGATTCGTCGCTACAAGGGCAGGGCGTACAGGACATCGCAGGCGCGCCGGTCGGCACGCACTCAGGCGATGCGTGTGGACGCGGGAGTATTGCTCGAATAACTGGACGCCGCTATTGAGGACGAGGTCGAGGAAGCGATAGAGGAAATGGGCA
>VXRI01000233.1 GCA_009838595.1 Chloroflexota bacterium
CGATATCCAGCCGCACCCAGATGCCCAGCCCGAACCGTGCCATCCCAGAGCCGACAAGCGACACGAGCTGCCCAAATATGACAGCGTAAAACGCCCTTTGCCCGGAGAATCTCGACATTGAGAGGCTAATATATAAGGTAAATATGGGAAGTGTATATAAATTAGTATAGCAGAGACGATTTTATAAGTGCACTTTATCTCTGTCATTTCGAGTGAAGCAAGAAATCTGAAGTCGGAAACAGGTTTGCCTGCGACAATTTCAGATTACTCACTGCGTTCGGAATGACAAAGCCAGCGCGGAACGACAACATCAAGGATTTGTGAAACATGTGCCCGACCGCGACCGGGTATCGTCTCATAGCAGCAATTGCTATTGGGCACCTGAGATTCTTTGCCGGTAGTGTTTCCATTCAGGTGGCAGAAACGCCTAAAACCGCTCGACCCGGGCTTGTCGGATACGAGAACTCGGGCGCGTGGTTGGACAAAGCCTGGCCGAACTTGCCGAAGCGCTCAGGACGAACGGTAGCAAAACACTCTTGAACACCTAGAAGGAAACGCTATCTCTTTGCCGCGCAGCTAGCTTTCGTACTTCCTGCCCAGCTCCTCTTCCCAGCGTAGGTAGTTCATCATGTCGGCGTAGCCTCTGTCGGTGCCGGCGGGGACTACGTCCGCGGGCGTGGACATTACGCCTGATAAGCCCTGCTCTACGCCTATGCCGGCCTGACGCCATGCTCTCATGCCGCCTTCCAGCACGGCGACATCGGTGTATCCTCCGTCGGCAAGCGTGGCGGCGGCGAAGGTGGACGCGATGCCGTCCGCGCAGGTTACGACTACCGGCGCAGCCTTGTCCGGCGCGAAGTCGGCTATTTGCGCCTCAAGCCAGCCGCGAGGCACCCAGCACGCGCCGGGGATATGTCCTTCGGCGAACTGCTGGCTAGTGCCCACGAAGATGATGGTCGCCTCGGACGCTTTCCGGATATATGTTGAAGGCCCCCCACTCGTGCCCACCAGCGTAATCGAAGCATCAGGGGCGGCAGGAACATCGGACGGCGAGAGCATCCGAACTTTGTCTTGCGCATCGTTCCAACCGAGCGGCTTTGCTTGTGAATGTCCTCGCTCTAGCGAATGTCCGGCGCGCTGCCATTCGCCCGTGCCGCCATGCACGGCGTACACATGCTCATGCCCCATCTGCCGATACCAAGACGCGGTGATTGCGGCGCGAGCGCGCCCGTCACAGCAGAACACGATGGGGCAGTTCTTCACGACGGCGACTTCATCGGAACGCTGCACAGCCTGCCCGCCCGCGAACCAGCGGAAGCCGGGGATATGCCCATCCGCATACTCGCCTTCGGTTCGCACATCCACCAGATACACTGTCTCTTCATCGCGCCGCGCCATAAGCGCCTGCAATTCCTCCGCGGCGATGTACTGCACGCCGTCTTCTTCGGCTAGGCGGTCTGCGTATGCTTCGGCGGCGGCGATGCCCTCTTCGGATAGGTCGGGCAGTTCAAGGCGGTCCGCGCCTGATTCGAGCGAGTATCCGGCGAGCGACCAGCCGGCGGTGCCGTTCTTCAGCCCGACGACATTCGGCATGCCCATGCGCTGCAACACGCGCGTGCCGATAATGCTGCGCGTGCGTCCGGCGCAGTTTATGACGACCGTGGCGTCGTCGCTGAGGTACTTCGTGATGTCCGTGATACGCAAAGCTAGCTCGGCTCCCGGCACGCTGCGGCCGCCGGGTATGCATAGACGCCGGTACTCTTCCGGCGTGCGCGTGTCGAGTATGACTAGCTCGTCGCCTCGCTCGATGCGCTCGCGCAGTTCCACTGCGTCTATTTCGGGGACATGATGCACGACCTCGACCTTTTCGCCGAAATCCTTGCTCGGCACATTCACGCCCCATTCGGTCGGATATTCCAGCGTAACCCAGCGGTTGATGCCGCCGTCCAGCACGGACACATCGGAGTATCCGAGCCTTCCCAGCGTGTCGGCGGACAGCGTAGCGCGGCGCGAGTCGTCGTCGCACAGCACGGTCGGCGTTGCGGTATGTGGCACGGCGTCGGCAATCTGCGCTTCGAGATCTCGGCGCGTAATCAGGCTCGCGCCGGGGATGTGGGCGTTGTTATATTCGCCCGTCTCGCGCACATCGATAAGCGCGAACGGATTGCTGCCCTTAAGCAGCGCGTCAAGGGACTGTGGGGAGATTATTACGGACACTGTATTTCACCTTATTCACTTGGGTTTTGCGCGCGCAGCAGCGCTTCCAACCGATGGATGCGGGCTTCGGCGCGGTCGGCGCGCTCACGCTCCGTTTCCAGCGATGCGATTGGCGCGCCGGTGGCAGGGTCGTAGAACGCCAACTGACCAGCTTCCCAATGCAAATATAGACCCAACGCCACGCTGTGTCCCCTCAATGCGCCACCCATCGATGCATCGCCCGCCAGAGCTTCTATCTTTGTAGGGCGAAAGCGCCCGTCCGACAATATATCGCCGGCAAGCCGCGCGCCATGATATTCGCCCGTCTCATCAAACCGCCAGTATTCCGCTATCTCCAACGACTCATAATAATCGCGCTTAACCCCGGTATCAGTGGCTCCTGTGCGCCTAGAGGCGATTTCAAGCACGAAATCGGGCGGCTTGCCCTGCTCCGATATGATGTAACCGTTGTGGTATTCAAATAGCGCGGTGTCCGCGTTGAAAGCCACCAGCAGGTCCGGATAGCGCATTGCGCTGCCCGGCGCGCGGCAAATGTAGCGCTCTCCCGAAACGATGGTCGTTTCTTGCTTGCCCAGATGCTGCGACAGGTTGTACATATTGCCGTTCTGAGCGAGATGCTTCGATGTGGTCATATCATCGGGATGTTTTTCCGGTATGTCCGGCAGCCGAAAGCGAGGTGTGGGCTTCTGAGCCGTTGCCAATGTATCGGAAGTAGTCATGCATTGCCTCTGCTAGCTGCTCGTCTGAATTAGCAGTTGCTGAACTTGGTGGTGGCGAAGTGCTTTATCTCGCCGGTTTCTAGGTTGAAAGCGCTTCGCTCCAAGCCGCGCAGGTCGTTGCCATATACATGGATCTCGACGGTCGGTCGGTCGGTATGGTTGTCCATTTGGTGGATTTCGTCCACATTAGGAATGAGAAGCGACACATCGCCCGGCTTGACGAGCGTCTCGCGGTCGCGTTCCAGCACAGCGTAGTCGTCGCGGTCTCGGTCATCTACGCGGCGGAATCGCGTCTCGGTAATGCCGTTGCCCACGACGCCAATCATGCCCCAAGTGCAGTGGTCGTGCGGTCCGATGTGGTCGCCGGGACCCCAGACGACCGAAGTTACCAGCAAGCCGTTGTCGCCGTAGTGCAGCAGATATGTGCCGTGGTTCTTGCCGGGCATCGGCATGCTGTACTCTTCGGGAATGGCGGCGGGGTTGTTTATCAGCCGCTCCAGATACACCGAGCCGCGGTCGAACAGCGTCTCCTGATCAGGCTTATCATCGACCAACGCGGACATTTCGTGGACGAACTCTTCCAGTGCGTAAGTAGCGATAGTCATAGTATCCCAATACCTCCAATAGAATTAAGACTAGCATAGCGAAGGCAGGCAGATTAGACAAGCGCGGCGGGTAGTGATTCAGGGTCTTTCGGTTGTCCCCCTGAACGAAGTTAAGGGTCTAAAATCGCTGTATGAAAACAAACCTGTCGTCCGTAGTCAACGCGTTTAGATTTCGAGCGAAGCGAGAAATGACTTGAATAATGGAAAGACTCAAGAGTAGAACTAACATCGATGTGCAATAGGGATGCGTTGGGGATGTTATACATTGAACTCAGGCAATCCTCGCAGCGCCGGCGGAGCCACGACAGGGCAGCTAGGCGGGCTATGGTGCTATCGGTATAGGCAATTATCGTGTTCTGTTTGATAATTCAGGAGAAGGCGTTTGGGTTGTCCTCGTAATTAGGATAGGCATCGTGCCAAGATTTATCGATGACCAAGGGCGAAGAAACTTGCTCAATGCTAACGCTTAGCCAATGTCCCTCACACGGTATATCGCCGTCTCGCCATTGTCGAATACTCTGTCTAGCGCGCCGTCTAGGTTATCTGCGAACTTTGCCATGCCTTCGGGGAAGTATATGCGCTCTAGGTGGCCCAGATAGACATATTTGACGTTGTAGGCGCGCATTAGCGCTAGAGCTTGCGCGACGTCCTGCGTCGAGTAGATTGTGCGCACGGCTTCGGTGCGGCGGCTGACTTCGTAGGCGTAGCCTGCGCGCTGCTGTTCTTGATGCCACTGCCAGCCGATGACGCTCGGCAAGCCCGTGTACATCGACACGCGCCCAGCCCAGCGATACGACGGCGTTACCGCTTCCAAGACGATGGGCGAGCCTTGCACATTTCGCCGCAGCCAACGGATGCCTTCATAGTCTGTCGCAAGGTCTATCAATTCACCGTTTTTCTCTCGGAACGACGAGCCTTCCATGAAGGCGATGCCGTTCAGCGTCAGCGGCGTAACATAGCCCTCGAACCTGTCGCGCAGCCTGTCCTGCGTGCCCAGCACCGGGTATATCGCGACGCCAATCAGCAGCGCGGCGAGCGATATTTGCCACGCCCGCCGAACCGGCGCGATGCGCGACAATACGCTGCTTTGCACGCGAAACAGACGCCACAACAGGTACGCGGACGCGATACCGAGCATCACCCACACTTGCAGATAGAACTTGAATATGCTGTTCAGCCGGTCGATGTCGCCTTCCACGCGGAAAAAGTCCAGCCCGACGACGAGCGACAGCGCTACCAACGCCAACAGCAGCGCAAATCCGAGTTGCGCCGCGTCCGGCCTGCCCCGCAGCAGTACACCCGCACCTATTGCCACAAGCAGCAGCGACAACGCTAGGGCAAACGGCACTGTGCTGCCCACAACTCCGCTGAATGCCGCCGTAATCGCATTCGCAACCAGCAGCGCACCCGCAAGTGCCGCAAATAGCCATGCTGTGCTGACGGGGGCGTTGCCGTTTATGGAGTTGCGGGACGCGGCGGCGTTGCCACCATCAGCGTGTCCGATATTGACAGCGTTAGAACCGGGGACTGTGATTCCATCTTTGCTATCGGCATCAGCGCCCACGACGGTAACTGTGTTGCTGTTATCGCCGACATTACCGGCGGGAATTGCCCTTCTATCATCACTTGCGTTTACCTCGCCATCAGCATTTACGAGGGCGACAGCGCTTCTAGCGCCACCGGCGTGAGCTGCCTCGTCTGCGCCGTCCAGCACATCGTACAGTTGGCTGAACTTGCGGCGCAGTGCATTAGCGTACCGACTCGCGCTGCCCGCTAGTTCGTCTATTGCGAAGGTGGCGATTATGAACACGAAGAGGCCAAATATGGCTAGGAACTGCCAAAGAACAGTCGTGTTTGTGGTGGATTCTATACTGTTGTAAAAGGTTTCGCCGGCTAGGTGGTATGGCAGGAATGCGGCGAAGCCTGCTATTACCATGAATACAGTCTTGACTACCGCTCGCAGCAACACGAGCAGCGTTATGCCGCCATGCGACAAGAACTCTGCGAAGAGTATCGCGGCGGCGGCGACTATGATGTATGTCGGCAAGTCCCATGTGTTCAGCGGCGCGAGCGAACCTACGGCAATGCCGAGTATCACGATGCGCAGGTTCGCGGCGGTGAAGATTGACGACATTGCCGCGCGTAATGCGCCCATCGCTGATATGTCTGTCTGCGATGTACTCGGCTCTGCGCGACTCGCATCGGCTTGTAATCTTCGCCCGGCTAGCACCACAGCTAACGCGAGTCCCAGCATTAGTACCGTGAACGGTATCGCCATCAAGTGCGCGTGCAGGTCTGCGAACAAAAATGTGAAGAATGGGAACTCCGTAATCTCATGACCGGGTGGGTCGGGCGGCATCATGCGGCTGCTGCGCCAGAAATCGAACTCGCCGAACGGCTGACCGGACAGCACATTGCCCACGCCATGCCATACCTGTATTGCGCCGTCCAAATTGCCCAGCACGACGACAAACGCCACGCCGACAAGCCCCATTAACACAGGAGAGCGACTCGGATCGCTTATCAGAATACCCATGCTATCGTCTAAGCGGCGCGACGCAGACCGCACTAGGTTGTACACTATGGTGTACACGCCGCCCGCCGTTAGCGCGAAGAATGTCGGCACGGCGAGGTTGA
>VXRI01000251.1 GCA_009838595.1 Chloroflexota bacterium
CTACAACACCATGGACACCGTGGACGGTGAGCTGTAACTCTTCGTCATAGACGCCAATACCAACTTAATCGACGTACATCCAACCGAACCCGCCAATATCGGCGAAGACATCCGAGGCGAAATAGGCACCGACATCACCGGCAAGAACTTCGGCTTTGATATTGCGACCGCAGAGGAGAACGGCAGGTGGGTTGATTATGTGTATCTGAACCCTGCCAACGATTTCGAATACGAGCGCAAGCACATTTGGGTCATCAAGCACGATCACTTGATATTCGCCTCCGGCTGGTATGAGCGCGACATAAGTTTGGACGGCGCGTCCTCCGCGTTATACACCCGTTTGATCGTGGAACAGGCGGTCGCGCGCTATGACGCCAACGGCAGGGACGCGACCATCGCCTACTACAACACGCCTGATAGCATTGACGGTCAGTGGTATGTGTTCATCGCGGACGACAACGATGTGCTGCTGTCGCATTCCAACCCCGACTTGGTAGGCATGCACCTCAACGATGTGGTCAGCCCGGCGGATAGCTATCCCGCAGGCGCGCAGGTCGCAGCTGCCGCTACCGAAGGCGGCGCGTGGACATCGTACACCTATCTGAACGCGGCGACGGGGAATGTGGAGACAAAGCATTCTTGGGTGATTCGCCACGACGGGATGATATTCGGTTCGGGCTGGTATGAGGAAGGACCGCCCAAGTCGGAAGCGGCAGCATACGCGCAATCGCTTGTGCAGCGTGCCGTTAATCTATACGACGACCTTGGGCGCGATGGCACGGTTGACTACTACAACATGCCCGATAGCGTGGATGATCAGTTCTATGTGTTCATCCTACGGGCGCACGACCTCCGCACCTTCGCCAACGGCGCGCGTCCCGAACTCGTGGACATAGATCCGCCGGCAAGAATAGACGCAGCCGGCTATGCTTACGGCGAGGCATTCGCCGCCACAACCGACGAGGGTCATTGGGTATCTTACGTCTTCATCAACCCGGCTACCGACAAGTTGGAGTCGAAGCACACATGGATTATGGAGCACGACGGATTGCTGTTTGGCTCGGGCTGGTATGCGGAGCCTGCGGCGTACACGCAATATCTCGTGAACGAGGCAATCAGCATGTATGAGTCCGAGGGGCGCGAGGAGACAGTCGCCTACTACAATTCGCCTGATAGCCTGGACGGACAGTGGTATGTGTTCATCGGCGACAAGAACGACAGAATGCTGGCGCACGCGACCGTTCCCGAGAATGTAGGTAAGCGCTATGACGAAGTCGTAAGCCCGGACGGATACCCAGCGGGCGCGCAGGTCGCAGCTGCCGCTACCGAAGATGGCGCGTGGACATCGTACACTTATATCAATCCCACTACCGGGAATGTTCAAACCAAGCATTCGTGGGTGATTCGCCACGACGGGATGATATTCGGTTCGGGCTGGTATGAGGATGGTCCGGCGAAGTCCGAACCCGCAGATTACGCTCAGTCTCTCGTACAGCGAGCCACAAATCTCTACGACGACCTTGGCCGTGAGGGAACGCTTGACTACTACAACTCGTCTGAAAGCGCCGACGGACCATGGTATGTCTTCGTCTTGGAAGACAGGGAAGGTGTACTATACTCGGTGGCGAATACCAACCGCCCAGAAATTGTGGGAACTACTCAAGACCGCATCGACGCCAACGGCTTCAACTACGGTGAGGCAATAGTCGCCATAACTGAAGAGGGCGGAGGTGAGTGGGTTAGCTACCTTTTCACGCACCCACAGACTCGGGAAGACACGCCCAAGCACAGCTGGGTAGTGCGCCGTGGCAACCTGCTGTTCGGCGCGGGCTGGTACGAAGGCATTCAAGAATAGAGGCGTTGGCGGCTTGCTGACTGCCACGAGTGAGCAAGACGGCAGGGCAGGGGATTTTCGTTCCTTGCCCTGCTTTTGCGTCCGGTGATAGTCGGCTGGGGCATAATTCTCACCCGCCTCCAAACCTTCGCCTTTTCGGGGAATGGATTTGTGGTGCGCATTTGCGACTGCTTTGTCATTTGCCCATCCTTGTCAGACCATCAAAGGGAAGGGCCTATGTATCTCTTGTGATACATCTGTCCACTGACAGGGCAGCCTCTTTAAGATAGAATATAGGTTATGAAAAGGCTTGTAATCGTAAAGTTCCACGAGCCCGCACTGAAGGGCAAAAACCGTCCGATGTTCATCCGGCGGCTCGCCAGTAACCTGCGCCGCGCCATCAAGGGCACCCGGGTGCAGAGCGTATGGCAGGCACACATGATGATATGCCTGTCACTGCATGAAGATGCTGACTGGGATTCCATTCGGCGGCGCGTGGGAGACTGCATGGGCGTCGCCAAGTTTTACCTAGCCATGCGAGTCGCGTCAAATCTGGAAGCCGTAAAGGCGCTGCTACGGGACGAACTGCCCAAGCAGCGGTTCGGCACATTTCGCATAACGGCGCATCGCACCAATAAGCGATTCCCCATGAAATCAGACGCGATTAACCGCGAGATGGGCGCGTTCGTAGAGAAAATCACCGGCGCGACCGTTCGGCTGAATGACGCGGACTTGGAGATATTCATCGATGTGGTGAACGACGGCATTCTGGTCTATTTCGACCCGATACAGGGCTATGGCGGCATGCCGGTTGATTCCAGTGGCGAGACGATGGCGCTGATGTCCGGCGGCATAGACTCGCCGGTCGCAGCCTGGCAGATGATGCGGCGCGGCAGCCGCGTCAAGATGGTGCACTTCCACAGCCACCCGCTCGTGGATTCTTCGTCGATAGAGAAAGCCGCCGAACTTGCGGAACTTCTGACACGTTATCAGTACGACGCCGAACTGTTCCTGGTGCCGTTCGCCGGCGTGCAGCAGCGCATCATCGTGGATGTGCCGCCGTCGTATAGGGTGCTTCTCTACCGCCGCTTCATGGTGCGAATTGCAGAGGCGCTCGCCCGCCAGCAGGGCATCGCCGCGCTGGTAACAGGTGAAAGCCTAGCGCAAGTAGCGTCCCAAACACTGGAGAACATAGCCATAGTGGACGCCGCCGCCCAAATACCTATCCTACGCCCGTTAATCGGCTCCAACAAAAACGACATCGTTGACACCGCCCGGCAAATCGGTACGTTCCCCATATCCATCATCCCAGACCAAGACTGCTGCTCTCTATTCGTCCCCCGCCACCCGGCAACCAAAGGCAGCCCAAAGGTCGTAGAGCGCTTAGAAGCAAATCTGCCGGTGGATGAACTGGTAGAGCAGGCGTTGGAGCGGGTGGAAATCCGCGAGTTTGCGTTTTCCGATGTTCGTTATGCGCGAGACAAGTCAACGACCGCGTAAAGAGAAACGATGGCTTGATTCCTATACAATCTTATAATACTCATCCCGCTCACTTGTAAGGAGCATAGGTATCGGCAGGTTGCCGTTCGCGGCAAATAGCAGAGATTATATGAAGATCTATGTGGCCTTTCGGCACAGGAATGGGGAACACCCTTCAGTGAAATCGAAACCATCATTGGTCTTGAGCTGCTATCGTACGTGCGCCTTTACATGCCATGGTGGGCAAATCGGAATAGAAGCGGCGTTCCCTGCCAGGCGCTTGATTAGGGCGCTGCCGGATGCTGAACCTCTGGGAATCAGCCGACAAATTGCGCGCGAATATCTCTCGCTTATGACCCGTCCGTAGTCCTGGACAGGGACAGTTCCTATCTCGCGCGATAGTGTGCTTGAAGATGTCAATAGACTCCTCAGCGTTTTGAGATTCTGGAAGACGGTCCCGTCGTAATGGAGCCGCTGGTAACATTATGTCGAGAGTTCGATGTCGGTAGCAGATAGATTCACGACGCCGACATCGTGGCAACAATGCTTGCACATGGAGAGCGCCGCCTGCTGACATTGAACACATCGGACTTTCGCCGATATACAGACCGCATTGAATTGGTGGGATACCCGTTAGAGTGAAGGCTAATCGCGTCGCCTTATGCGCTGCGGGCGCACGGGCGGGCGCATCATCAGCACTAGCGCAAGAGATACCAGTGTCGCGCCGCCGAAGCTTAGGAACGCCCATTCGTAGCTGCCGGTCGTATCGAATACATAGCCGGAGACGAGCGGGCCGATTATTATGCCTATCATCTGTATTGTGCCACGGAATCCCTGTATCGTCGCGTACGCTCTGCGCCCGAAGTATTCCGCGATAAGCGACTGTGGTATTACTGATATGCCGCCCTGCGCCGCCGAGTACAGCACGATGAACGGTATCGCCTGCGACACGCTTTCCGCGCGCGCCATGAACACGATGGCAATGGTCATCAGGAATAGTGAAGCCGCCATCACGATGCGACGGTTGAGATAGTCGCTCGCCCAGCTCAGCCCGAACCTGCCCGGTATGCTCATCACGCCCACAGACCCGGCGAGAGTCGCCGCGAACACATCGGACGCGCCCAAGTCCACGAAATACGGCACGAGGTGCAAGCCCACGCCGCCACTGACCAGCGAGCGCGCCGCAATGGAGAGCGTGAGGTACCAGAAACTAGAAGTCATTAAGGCTTCTCTGGCGGTGAAGTCTTGCGATAGGTCGGGCTGCCGTCGTCTTGATGCTGCGTCCGGCTCATCGCTAGGGGCAGGCGACGCGCCGTCCGGCATATAGCCGTATGGCTCTGGTCTGTGCCGCATCAGCGCGGCTATCGGCACGCCCATCACAATAGTGAACACACCGATTATGATGGACGCGATGCGCCAGTCGTATGCGGCGATAAGCCAGCCAATCGCAGGCACGAAGAAGCCGCCTAGCCCAACGCCTGACCACATTATGCCGAACGCCAGCCCACGCTTTCGATTGAACCAGTTCGCCACTGCCGCCGCCATTGGCGTGCTCATCCCTAGGCTGTTGCCTAGCGTGATGGCAAAAATGTACACGACGAAGAATGCCGCCAGCGAGTCGATGCGGCTCATCAGGATGTAGCCGACGCCCATCAACGGCACTCCGACAAGCATCAACCGTCGCGGCCCCACGCGGTCAACGAGCCAGCCTTCCAACGGGCCAAGCAAGCCCGATTCCAACCGCGCAAGCGAGAACACGCCGGATATTGTCGTGCGATTCCAGCCGAATTCGTTGGTCAGAGGAATTATAAAGTTGCCGAACCCGTGAAAGTTGATTCCCGCCGTAATGGACATCCCCAGCCCGCCGGCAACAACGATCCACCAGCCGTAGAATATGCCACGCTTGCTATTAGGCGCGCCGCCGGATGCGTCGTTAGGGTTGCTCACGGCGCTATGCCCTGCGCGGCGTAATTGTTACAGCAGTTATTGGCACAATTATCAGTGGGAAGAATGTCGGATAGCCTCCGATCAAGTAATGACGCGAAGTGTATCACTATCGCGGCTTCGATGTCGCAGGATTTGGCGCGGTTAGGCACAGGCTGCTTGTGGGCTATTGGCGATTACACCCTAATGTTAACCTTCGCACTTACACGGAATGGATTCTTTGGGCTGCCATTTGTCCTGAAGAACAACTTTGCATAGCCATGCCAATCCCTTCTACTTGTCATTTCATTCCGAATAGCACTAGAGAAGACAATTAGAGAATGTGAGCCTCTGCCGGCACATTAACATAAAGGCACAAATCAAATGCTTCATGCCGCAGATGTGCTATTTCTGTTATTGCAACTAATTGACAATTGCAACTAATTGATTGTAAAATTATCTGTCTTGAAATTTATAAATCGTGCTCACAGGGAGTGATTCACAATGGTGTCGAGCATAAATCTTCCACTACTAGATGGCAGCATTTCGCTGCCGTTACCATTGCACGCGCCGGACGGATTCTTCAGCCTGCCGGTCGCAATTGCAGGCTACCTGCTTGCCGCGCTGTTCATCGGCATCGCAATCAGGCAGACAAATAAGAACCTCAACGAGCGCATCGTACCGATGATGGGTGTGATGGCGGCGTTCATTTTCGCCGCGCAGATGATTAACTTTCCGGTGGCTGGTGGCACATCCGGGCATCTCATTGGTGGCGCGCTTGCGGCGATCATACTTGGTCCATGGGCTGCGATTCTGGTGATGACTGCGGTCGTGGGTTTGCAGGCGCTGCTGTTCCAAGACGGTGGACTGGTGGTGCTTGGCGTCAACCTGCTGAACATGTCCATCGTAAGCGTACTAGCGGGCTATGGCGCGTACTGGG
>VXRI01000334.1 GCA_009838595.1 Chloroflexota bacterium
CGCATCCCCGTGGCTTTTTCAACTATGTCTTAAACTAGCACCAATGGTTAGTAACTAACCTGATACTGTTTCGGGGAAGGGGACACGCCCAAGCCTGGTATCTTGCCACTTCGTTGTATGACCCTAAGTTGGTGGTGCAGATGTATCGGCGGCGCATGCAGCCTGATCAGTATTTTCGGGATGGCAAGCAGCGTTTCGCCTTAGACCGCACAACGGTTACCACTTCCAGTCGCCTTCAGCGCTTGCTTCTGGGAGTTCTGATAGCCTGCGTCGTGCTGATTCTGGCGGGAATGCGCGTGTCTCCTTCGTTCAGACGAAGCGTCTGTTCTTGGGGGAAACTGGGAATCTTGCATATGGGACTAGAATACTACCTCGCCGTGCCAGAACCACCCATCACTTACTTCGGACTAGACAATTCACAAACTGGGTACGCGTGAGTTGTCTAGCCGGATACTAATATCATAGACACTTTGTCCATCGACGTGAAATTGCCCGTCAGTCGCCATTCAAGTACCATTGGAGGCATGCGAACAACTACGGGCACTAAGACCACCACCATTGCCATTCTGCTGACAGTCCTGCTGTCGCTCATAGCCGCATGCGGCACGGCAGAGGAATCACTGCCCGCGCCCATATCAACCTCCATGCCAATCGCCACATCAACACCACTGCCCGCGCCCACGGTCGTCCCAACGGCAACGCCTACCCCGCCAACACCGACACCAACCGCAAAGCCAACGCGCACTCCGGTCACCGTCGGCACAAGTACAACCGGCACGCCGGCAAGCGCAGCATCATCAACCGCAGGTTCTTCAAGCAACTTGGGGGACATCGCCCCCGCCGTGCTGATTGCAACCTCAATCGAAGCGATGCAGCAGACGGAATCGTTTCACGCCGAAGTGGATGCTGCGTTCAAGGTCGTGCAGACGGAGGCGAGCTTCCGCATGGACGAGGAGACATTCGGCACGGAGTTCCCCATCCGTTACAGCGGCGACTTCCAAATGCCTGACCGCTCGGACGGCAAACTGCAAATCGCCTTGGGCTTGGCGCTGCTGGAATTGGACATCATCACGATTGGCGAGACCGCATACATCACCAATCCCGAAACAGGCGCATGGGAGCAATTCCCGCTATTTCTAACAGGCTTGCCAGACCCATACGAATTAGTGCTGGCGCCGTCGGATACATCGCGCTACACGAATTTGCAGTATGTCGGCGAGAGGACTATCGAAGGTGTGCAGACGCATCACATCAGAGCAGACTTGCGCGCCAATGTGCTGGGCAGCGCCTTCGACAACCTGTTCGTCGAATTGTGGATAGGCACGGACGATAACCTGTTGCGCCAACTCAGCATGGCAGGCGAGACGTCCGTAGATGAGCAGGTCACCGCAGGCATAGCAAGCAACACACTCGGCGCAGCCGACATAGGCGGGGAAGCCGAGTTCCTAGTGACCATTACCTACACAAACTACAACACCGACATCGTCATCACGCCGCCAATAGGCTAACGCCCATTCCTCCTAATCTTCCCCCGCCCCGTTAATTGGCTACATCGGCGAAATAGGCTTGTCCGGCGGGGTAAGCCCGCGCCCGCCGCCATATATCACACGCGGCCGGAACAGCCGATTGTCGTCGTGCTGCTCCAGCACGTGCGCCACATTGCCCGCCGTGCGAGACGCCAAGAATATCGGCGTGTACAGCGGAATCGGTATTCCAAGCAGGTAGTACAGCAGCCCGATGGGATAGTCCGTATTTGGGTACAAGCCCTTTTCGCGATACATCACACTCTCGACCGTGGAGTAGATGGACGCCAACTCTTCGCCTTCCGGTATCCGGTTGGCAAGCTTCGGGATGTAGTCCATCAGGAAGCGCGCGCGCGGGTCGTACTTGCGCATATAGACGCGATGCCCAAAGCCCATAATGCGCTCGCGCCGATCTAGCTTGCCCATCGTGTACGGCTCTGCGTGGGATGGTCCCCCCTCGCCGTTGACGCCCAGCAGAAACTCGATAGCCGCTTCGTTCGCGCCGCCGTGCAGCGGTCCCTTAAGCGATGCCACTGCGCCGACCATCGCGCCGTACATGTCCGACAGCGTGGATGCTATCACCCGCGCCGCGAATGTAGAATTCGGCATCTCGTGCTCGATGTAGCACATGTGAATGCGGTCGAATGCGTCCAACGACTCCGCGTCCGGACGCTCACCGCGCAGCATGTACAGGAAGTTTTCCATGTACGGCAAGTCCGGATTTGGCCGCACCAACGGCATGCCGTTTAGCGCGCGGTAAGAGTTCACGACCAGCGTTGGCGTCTGAGCAAGTAGCCGTATGCCTTTTTCGAGATTTGCCTCGTGCGAGTTATCGTGCAGCAGGGCAGGGTCTTCGTAGCCTGCCAAGAAAGACAGCCCTGTTCGCAGCGCATCCATCGCCACCGTGGACTTCGGCATCAGTTCGAACAAGCGGTATATCTCGTCCGGCACATCCGCCTCCGCCATAAGCCGGTCGCAGAATGTATTAGCCTGCTCCGGCGTGGGCAGCTCGCCGTAAATCACCAGATACGCTACATCCGTATAACAAAGATTCTGCGCCAGCTCGATAAGGTCATACCCGCGCACAAGAATCTGCTCAATGTCCACATCAAGATAAGAGACCGAAGTCTCGGTCGCAATCACGCCCTCAAGCCCGGGGCTATATTCAACTGTAGTCATCGTTGTTCTCCTATATGAATTGGTTGTGAAGCAGGCTCACTTTTCAGAAGAGGCAATAGCAATTCCGATGCGCGCTCCAGCGTGAAACCCGCCGCATCGCCATCCGCGTCATAATGTGCCGTGAGATGCTCTGCAACTTCACCGGAGCGAACTTGCTTTCTATCGCTGCCAAAGGTCAGCGTTCCGTTGTGCAACAACAAAGTGTAACTGTAACCGGCGTACATTCCCTGGACTTCAAGATGCTCTAAGTCGCCGCCTTTTCGCGCAAGCGGATGCAGCAACAACTCCACGGCATGCTCTATCGCGAATCCCACAACCTTGCCGTCCGAGTCGTAGTCCGCAATCACATCTCCCGTAACGGCGTCAATCCGCATCATCGTCAACATTAAGGGCGCCAGCGGCGATTAGGTCGCCGCCTTCGCTTGCCGGTCTGCCATTCCACATCGAAAGAGTGTCAGTATCTTCATAGTAGGACAGCATCAGTTTCATAGTGTTCCCCATCTCTTCAAAGCCTGTCGGTCGAAGAATCGGTTATGCAACTTGCCATTTTCGACTATAACTCGAACCCACTTGCCAACTTCTTCTATGTAGCCATAATATCGTATTCTACCATCTGCCTGAGTTTCGGTATGAAATGGGTTAGCCAAAACCCTATCAACCCATTCATCTTCAATCTCAGTGATTCTGCCTGACCTCATTCTCATAGTAATGGGTAGTTTTCATGCTGCAGCTGTTTGAAACTATGTTTATTACTGTCCACTCATGTACGCTCTATCTCCGATTAGGGCTATAGTGCTGTCCACCGCAGCATAGGCGTCGTATTCGATTAGGTCGTACAGCTCGGCGCGCGTTTGCATCTGCGGCAGCCAATCGACTAGCGTGCCGTGCCGCTTTAGGTCTGTCAGCAGGGCTTCGGTCGTCTTTGCTGCCGCGCGCAGCGTGCTGACAGGGAATATCACGATGTTGTAGCCCAGCGCCTTGAACTCGCCCGTTGTAAGATACGGCGACTTGCCGAACTCGGTCATGTTCGCCAGCAGGTTTCCGCCTACGGCATCCGCGTACATGCGGAATTCGTCGGGAGACTGCATCGCCTCAGGGAAGATGATGTCCGCGCCCGCTTCTTTGCACAGCCGCCCGCGTTCTATAGCCGCTTCCATGCCTTCGATTGCCCGCACATCGGTGCGCGCGATGATAAGCATGTTCTCGCGCGCTTGCGCCGCCGCCGCTATCTTCTCCACGAAGGCGTCTGTGGACACGACCGTCTTGCCGTCCAGATGGCCGCATCGCTTGGGTAGCACCTGGTCTTCTATCTGCACCGCAGCCGCGCCTGCCAGTTCGAGTTCCCTGATGGTGCGAATGACATTTATCGCCTCGCCGAAGCCCGTGTCCGCGTCCACGATAAACGGCAGCCCGGACGCGCGCGTCATCCACCGGACCGAGTCGGTCAGCTCCGCGAGCGTGAACAGCCCGATGTCCGGAATCCCCAGGCTCGCCGAGAACGCCGCGCCGGAGAAGTACAGCGCATCGAAGCCAACCTTGCGCGCTATCATTGCCGTCAGCGGATTGAACACGCCCGGCGCGACCACCGTTTCGCCGGCGTCCAGCATCTCACGCAACTTTACGGCGTGATTTTGCGCTGGCTCTCGTTCCAGCATCCAAGTCATATCCGCATCGCCTCCATAAGCGCCGACAAGTCGCGCTGCTCGTCGATGTGCCACACCAAGTCGATGACCTGCCGCGCCTGCTCTTCCGTCCATACATCCTCGACATTCAGCAGGAACTTGCGCTCGACCTCATCATCGCTCATCTTGTTCATCGCGTGCCCGCGCGGGAAGCTCACCTCGCGCGTCAGCGTGCCGCCGTCCTTCGTCTTGATGGCGATGCGATTCGGTATGCCTTCCGGATAGCCTGCGGTCAGCGCGTCGTCTTCTTCAAGGGTCGTCCTGTTCAGCAGCGACTTGATGTCCGCACTGTCGAGCATCTGCTGCGAGAACGAATGCTTGGTAACCGTGCCGTCGAGCAGCGCCGCCGCCACGATGTACATTAGCGAATGGTCGGCAGTCTCGCGCGTCTTCGGCGCCCACTTCTCTGGGTCTTTCGCGATGATTTCATACGACACCTTGAATGTGTCGAGGTGAATCGAATCTATCAAGTTGATGTCGCCGCCGATTTCGTCTCGCAGTTCGACTGCCGCATCCACAGCGCTCTGCGCGTGATACTCGACGGGCCACTTCTTGATGTAGGTGTCCTGTATGCGTGTCGGAGCGGCGCCGTCTGCGAGAGAGAGCAGCGCGGCATCGTCGAAGGGCTTGCCGCCCAGTAGTTGCGCGAAGAAACCCATCTCGCCGTCGAACGGCTGATATGGTCCGGTTAGTCCGCGCTGTGCTACGAGGCTCGCGAACACCGCGTTGCGCACCGAGTTCGCCGCTGCCGCGCCCTTCCACATGGATAGCTCGCCCGCGCGTGTCTGCCGCATTGACGCGTGTGGCACACTTGCGATAGAAATCGTGTGCTCGATGGTGTCCGCGGACTGCCCCATTATGCTGCCCGCGCCGCACGCCGCGCCGATTCCGGTGTACACCACATGGTCCCACTGGTACGCGCGCACGCTCGCCGCGTCACACAGGTTGACCGATACTTCGTAGCCGGCTGCGATGGCGGTCAGGATGTCGCGCGGTGGCTTGCCTGCCCATTCACACAGCGCCATAAAGCCGGGAATCATATCACTCGGATGCAGCGGCTCAAGCGACAGATAAGTGTCGTTGAAGTCCAGATACCGCGTCATAAGCCCGTTGGCGAATGTTGCCGCTTCCGGGGTAACGCGCGATGGCGCGCCCCAGACTGTAGCGCCGTTTTCCTGCTCGAAGTCATACGCGAACATCCGCGCCGCCTTCGGCGCGTCCTCCGAGAACGCTGCCATGCTCACACCGATGCTGTCCAGAATGCGGCGTTTCGCCTCATGCGCCGACTCCGCCGGAACATCCTCATATTGCAGTCCTGCCGAATACTCGGCGAACAATTTGCTGTATTTGTCTGACATGTTTATTGTCCTTTGTCTAAATCTAGGGAAAATCAAGCATCCCAATCATATAGACGGCTTGTCGTAGTTTCAACCGCATTGAAAAGAGTTGCGCAAGTTATCCGTGTTCACAGTATCTGTTACTTTCTCATCACAGTGGTACTCGACGCGAACTTGACAAAGTAAGCAGAGTAAGCAGAGTAAAACGGCTAATGGGATTAGCCAAAAGGATGCGGGGGACACTCGCACCTACCCTGTGGATATTGAACTACCGGGAGGGGTGTCAAGGGAATTAGGCGTTCTGGCAAAGACCTTCAGTCTAGTATGTCAGAAAAGTGACCGACGGCTGATGTTGCCTATTGAGCTTTCAGGCAGGCCGCCTGAGTGAAAT
>VXRI01000230.1 GCA_009838595.1 Chloroflexota bacterium
CACATGGGCAAGGTTAAAAGGGGACAAAGATTCTGAGCGACAGGCAATGTTCGGGCAAACCCTAGGGCTTGGCGTCTAGGTGGGCTTGGAGCATTACCGCGGCGGCGGCGGCGTCTGTGGCGCCTCGGTTGCGCGCGCGGTCGGCGGCGGTGATACCCGTTTGCGCCAGTATTCTTTCTGCCTGCACGGACGATAGGCGCTCGTCGATGCGCGTTATGGGGATTTTGGCGCGCGCCGCTAGTTCGTCTGCGAAGTCTAGCGTGATGCGCGTCTGCGCGCCGATACGACCGGACATCAGGTACGGTATGCCGACCAGAATCTCTTCGGCGGCATGCTCGTCCGCGAGCGCTAATACGGCGTCAATCGCGGCAGCGATGTCCGGCGTGCGGCGCTCGATGGTCATGAGCGGCGATGCGAGCAAGCCCAGCGGGTCGCTGAGCGCCACGCCTATGCGCCTGTCTCCTACATCCAGCGCCATAATTCTCATGGCAACTTAACGGGGTAGGCAGAACGGGACAGGATATAGACTGGCATTAGCTTGCCATTTTCTGGCGCACTAGGTCGGTTGCGCCGTCTATGGCGGCGTCCAACTTGTCTGCGTTGCGTCCGCCTGCCTGCGCCATGTCGGGGCGTCCGCCGCCGCCGCCGCCGATAATCCTGCCGAGTTCACGCGCATACTCGCGGGCGTCCGCGCCATCGTCAACCAGATCCCGCGTGATGCCCACGCTGATTGTCGGGCGGTCGTTTACCAGTGCGCCCAGCACGACGATGCCACTGCCCATCTTGTCGCGCAGCCAGTCGCTTATCTCTCGCATTCCGTCCGCGCTCGACACTTCCGTCCGCGCCGCAAGCAAAGAAACGCCGTTGATGTCCTGCTTCGTATCGAGCAGAATCGCGGCGGCTTGGAGTGTGTTCTGTCGTTCTAACGCTTGCAGCTGCCGTCGAAGTTCGTCGTTTTCGTCTTGGATACGCTGCACCGCGCCGCCGAGTTCGGGCGGGGTAGTATTCAGCGATACGGCTAGAGTGTTCTCGCGGTTGAATCGCTCCCAGACCAGCCGTTCAGCCGCCCTGCCGCTCACCGCTTCGAGTCGGCGCATACCGGCGCCGATGCTGGATTCGCCGAGAATATAGACGCAGCCGACCTCGCCGGTGTGCCGCACATGCGTGCCGCCGCAGACCTCGAAGCTGAATGTGTCGCCGTTGGCAATCTCTATTAGACGCACACGCTCGCCGTAGCGGTCGCCGAAGAACGCCAACGCGCCGCGCTGTATCGCCGCCGAGTATGTGTCTTCG
Organism: Chloroflexota bacterium; assembly: GCA_009838595.1. GTDB lineage: Bacteria > Chloroflexota > Dehalococcoidia > Lucifugimonadales > JADFKI01 > Bin90. The sequence goes on from VXRI01000230.1 coordinate 1,294, forward strand.
TCGCGATGGATGCCCGCGTTCTGCCGAATCTGCTCGTTGACCAGATGCTGCACCTGCCAAAGTTCGTCGTCCGTGACCGGCTGCACGTGCGAGAAGTCGAAGCGCAATCTGTCCGGCGCGACCAGCGAACCGGCTTGCCGTACATGCGCGCCAAGGACATCACGCAACGCGGCGTGCAGCATATGCGTCGCCGTGTGGTTGCGCGTAATGTCTTCGCGGCGCACAGGATCGACATCGGCTTGCACTGTGTCGCCCAAGCGCACAACGCCATCGACGACCTTGCCGAAGTGCATAATGACATCGGGCATCACCGCTTGCGTATCATGCACTGCGATTCTGCCGTCCGGCGCGGTGAGTGTACCGGCGTCGCCAATCTGCCCGCCGCCTTCCGCGTAGAAAGGCGTCTGCACCAGCACGACCTCGACATCCTGCCCTGCTGTCGCCTCGCTGACGACTGCATCGTCCGCGATAAGCCCGACGACGGGTGCTGACGCGCTGATTTGCTCATAGCCCAAGAATTGCGTCACGCCGACGCCTAGGCTTTCGTACACGCGAATCTTGGCGCGCTCTTCGCCGAACTGAGCGGACGCTCTGCCGCGCTGCCGCTGAGATTCCATCTCGCGCTCAAAGCCTTCCGAATCGACTTCGACGCCCTGTTCGGAAGCGATTTCGCGCGTCATTTCAACGGGGAAGCCATAGGTGTCCCATAGGCGGAATATCATCGCGCCGTCGAGCGTTTCCACATCTTCGAGCGCCTCGGTCAGCATGTTGTAGCCGTTCTGGAACGCCTGCTGGAAGCGCTCTTCTTCGAGGCGGAGCACGGTCAGGATGAACTCGCGGTTGTTGACCAGTTCGGGATAGACATGCCCCATTCTGTCGATGGTGGCGTCGGCGATTTCGCCCAGGAAGTTGCCCCCGATGCCGAGCCTGCGGGCGTATCGGATGGCGCGGCGTATGACGCGGCGCAGCACATAGCCACGGCCTTCGTTGCCCGGAACAACGCCGTCGGCTATGAGAAAGGTTACGCTACGTCCGTGTTCGGCGACGACGCGAATGGCGTATGTGTCGTCAGGATTGTCGTAATGCCTGCCGCTGACGCGCTCTACCGCGCCGATGATGGGCGTAAACAGGTCTGTTTCGTAGGCGGTGTCCACATTTTGCAGGATGCGCACGAGGCGCTCAAAGCCCATGCCGGTGTCCACGCTGGGCGCTGGCAGGTTGGTGCGCGTGCCGTCGAGGTGATGGTAGTATTGCATGAACACGAGGTTCCACAGTTCAACATATCTGTCGCAGACTACGCCGTTGGGCATGACGTTCGTGCAATTGGGTTTGCAGTCGGCTTGCCGGCAGCCGCGCTGTGCGCCGAAGTCGAAGTGCAATTCGCTGCACGGTCCGCAGGGACCTTCGTCACCCGCGGGACCCCACCAGTTTTCATCGTCGCCGTAGCTATAGATGCGGTCGGACGGGATGCCTTTTGCTTCCCACAGCCCGCGCGTTTCTTCGTCGGTCTCGTGGATGGCGGCGGCGAATTCGCTGAGAGGTATGCCATAGCCTTCGGTCATCAGCTCGACCGCGAAATCGACGGCGTTCGCCTTGAAGTAGTCGCCGAAGCTGAAGTTGCCGAGCATCTCGAACAGAGTGTTATGCGTAGCGTCGCCCACTTCTTCGATGTCGGGCGTGCGGAAGCACTTCTGCGAAGTGGTGGCGCGCTTGTTGGGCGGCACCGCCTCGCCGGTGAAGTAGGGCTTGAACTGCACCATACCCGCGGATGTGAGCAGCAGCGTAGGGTCGCCGACCGGAATCAGCGACGAACTCGCCTGCCTGCTGTGCCCGTTCGCCTCAAAGTAGCTGAGGAACTTTTCTCGAATTTCGTCGCCGCTCATAAAATCTGGCATAGGTGTACTCCGGATGAATGATGAATAATTTTAGCATGATTGGGCGGGGTAGGCAGAGTTTTTCGTTCTGTTCCTCACAAGGGGAAGAACGTGCAGGGACATTGGGAACGCGAAACTATTGACAGAAAAAGCGCGCAAGGCTACTGTACCGCCCGTGTATGAGCAAACACTACTATCAAGGAAAAGAACATATCAGCAGCGACATACCAATCGGATGGGCAGCGCAATCGTCGTGGCGAGCCTCGCCGTGGTTTTGCTGTTCCTACCTCTCCGCCTGACGCATCCGGCGAATGCCGTCTCACAATCTACCCCCCCCCTCCACTTGACATAACTTCCGGACTCTCAGCGCAGGCTTCCACTACCACTTGGACTACCTACATCGATGCGGAGCAGGATAACGGAGACGACGAGTACGGCTACGAGCACAGGGACTTCGGAAGCATCGACGATGATGACTTCTCGCTCGGCTCGAATACATTCGAGATAGACTACATCAAGTGGGAAGACAGATCAGACGATGTGCAGTTCCGTCTCTATGAATGCTTGAAGCCCTCGGAACTTCGCAGTCTGCAGTTGGGATCCAGAACCTTCACGAATCCGAGCTACACGAAGTATTCGGACGGAGAGTGCGGTTCTGTCAGGACGCGCAATCAAATCTTCAACTTCGATTCTTCCTCGAATCCGCTGCGAGCAGGCTCCCGTGTCAAGGTTACGCTCACTCTCAACGGCTCGGGCGGCGGCGCTAACCCGACGCCTACGATTACGCCTACGCCTACCGCCACATCCACGCAATCGCCCACGGGCAGCGCATCTCTGTCGCCTGATCCATCGACCGTAAGCTTCCAGCCCGATGGCAGGTGGCATCGCTTCACCGTCAACTCCGGCGGAACGGTCAGGGTCTATACAAATCCCGGAACGACTCCTCTAAATGTGGAAGTATTCACCAGCAACACCGGCAACCATTGCTCGAATGGCGCCGAAAGGGAATACAAGAGCAGGAGCAACGGGCAATCAGTGTACCTTGCAGGCTGCAACTCGGGCACAGGCACGGTGCAGTTGCAGACATCATCAGGCACGGTAATACGCACTTACACTTTCACCATCGGCTCTGGTGGCGGCGCTAACCCGACGCCTACGCACACCGCGACGCCCACTCATACGCCGACGGCAACCCATACGCCCACGACTGCGACTTCAGGATGCGTCCCGCAGGCACTGGGGGCTGCGGCGGATGTAGTCCTCAAGGGATATTGGAGCGGCGCCAGCAACCGATGTGGAACTTCTTTAGCCGTAGCCTGTGTACCGTACAGCTTGTTCATCGTTTATCCACACTTCAACCGCCAGCAGACTTTCTGGTTCGAGCATGAGCCTGCCATTGGCAGCACCCGGGTTGAATGGACAAACGACTTTAGTGTGACTAGGCGCAACCCTCGTCAGTTTTTGTATATGCCCATACTGATGGCACACGAATTCGGGCATGCAGCAGGACTGTGGCACAGCCCCGGCTCAAGCGACGCGATGTTTCATGCCGCAAGGACTCCCAGGCAAAACATCAGCGGCAATGACAAAAATGCGATGAAGGCAATCTACAACCATCACGCGGCACATTAATAAGGATTAAACGATGCGATTCGATATATTCGGACAGGAGAAAGTCTTCTTTCTCAGGGATAAAGACAGGGACGGGTATATCCTCATATACCTTTCGGTGTTGCTGTGCGCCGCTGTCGTCATTGCCGCGTGCAGCCAGTCGCTACAGCCGACGGTATTTGATACCGCTCCGGCTTCAGACTTCTCAACGCCTGTTTCAGCAGCACCCACGCCAGAACCGACGGAGACGCCTAAATCCAAGGGGATGGCAACGCCCACAGAGATAGTGGTGTTAGATACGGATGAGACGCCCGCGGGCGATGCCGCCCATAGAGAGATCAGCCCGATCCCTGTACCCACAGTTACGGTAGAGGTAGCAATGCCCACGGCAGCGGCAGTGGTGCCGGGTATATTCGGCCCGCCCACGCTGGACGAGTACATATTCTTCTCAGATGTGATTGCTATAGTCCGCCCAATCTCTCAAGAGGCAAGTTTTCTCTCGGCTCAGAACGCTGACGGAGATACTTTCTATAGCCCGTTGATACACTCACACTTCGAGGTCATCGAGTATCTCAAAGGAAGCGGCGAAGCCGAGATAAGAGTCGATATAGGACGCCAACCCTTTGATTTGAGCCAGGAGTCAGCCGTGGATTTCGCGGAGACCGAGTTAAAGGCGCAGTCGCTGAGGCTGGACAGCAGCGAGAGTGTAGCGTTTCTTCAAATCCGACGGTATCCGGATGAAGTCGTCGTTCCCAGCAACCTGTATCCGGATGGTGAGGGCGCTCGCAGTATTAGTGCTTTGGGCGAGGGGACTTTCTATGCCATTACTGCAGGCAATACAGCGCAAGGCATTGTAGGAGTCGCTCCATTGTCAGAATACACCACCGGGCTTGGATTTTTTCCTCAGGTCAAAGACAGCGGCAGCTTGCGTTCTTTTCAATCCATCGGTGCCGCAACCGAAGCAGAAGCCTTCTCCACAACATCCTATGCCTCCTCTATCCACACTGGACATGATATAAGCGTTGAGTTGCCAATCGAGTTCTCTATTGAAGACTTGCGCGAGCGCATTGGGGCGATGGAGGCTTTGATAAGAGAAGGGGAAGGTGTCGAGGGTTGGGAGGAGTGTATTGAGTCGCAGTTGCTTCATAAGAACGCCCAGCGGCCAATTCAGGACATTTTGTCTTCCGTGTTCGATTTTGAACCATCCCCTTCCGGATTACCCGTTGGCTCCATAGTCCATGAATTCGACGTAACAATTCACAGGCTGTGGTTCACCGGGGATAATGCGCGCCTATTCGATTA
>VXRI01000091.1 GCA_009838595.1 Chloroflexota bacterium
GACTTTCTATTGCTCAATTCACCCTCTGATTCCAACTAGCACCAATGGTTATGTATTCGAGGCAAGCGCCACAAATATGCTCGCCTTCGTCAGTGTCGAATATCGGCATCACCCTATTGCCCTCGCGTCCTATAAGGTCGTCAGGCAGTCTTTGCTCGTCTATATGCAGAACCCCTAGAGGACCAGGACGCTTGAGATAGCCGTCTTGGTAATCGGCGACCGCGTGATGTATGCATCTGATATCCGCGTCGTATGAGTAACCGATAATCCTCAATATATTTCTCCTTGTCCTTCGCAATCAGCGCGTAAACAGAAAGCCCCGAACGGAGATATTCAGTTCGGGGCTGCACATCTTATCGCTCAGCATCCGATAGTTCGCATCACTGCCGCTTGCTAGTCGGCGGCAATGGCGTAGGAGTCATACGCCGGTGCTTTGTGGCGATTGGGAAAGCTGCTGGGAAGCCACAGTTCGCCAGCGGCTCCCAGTTCGCTTATCGCCTCGCGCAGGTTCTCGCGGGTGGGCTCGCAGCGCCATGCGCGTCCGCGCAGTCGCGTCATAGGCTCTATGCCTTTGCCCTCCGACAGACAGTAGTCCCAGAGCGGAACTGCCCACTCCGCAAGCATCGGCTCGCTTACGCGGCGTGGCAGATAGGCGAACCAGCGACTCGCCGTCCGCTCCTCGTCTTCGTCCGCGTCTGCCAGCAGAACGAAACGCCGCAGCGCTGCCTCTTCCTGCGCCCGTTCATGCTCGCTCCGCTCTTCGTCCTTGCTCACCTCAGACTTCGCCTGTATGTGCGCGTAGTTGTAGTCCCAGCGCACCAACTGCGAAATCAGAACCGTCTGCCAGACGCGCGTTCCCGCCACCTTCCGGACCGTTCGCTTCATCGTGCCGACCGCGTTGTCCGCTATCTTTATCCGCATCGAAGTCTGCCGAAGCGAAGACTCCTCTTCTTCTATCGGCATCTGCAGATAGACATCCTGCTTATTGTTCTTGCCCGAATCCAGCAGCGCCGCCGCGATGCCCTCGGACATCTGCCGCGGTCCGACCATGCTGAGGTAGTACAGGCTTCCGTTGGCGTGAGCGATGTCATAGACCACCGCGTACTTGCCCGTGTGCAGTACCTGCGGCAGCTGCGAAAATTCTTTCTTGCCGTTCATGTCCTCTCCTTGCCGGAGGACGCAAGAGCAGTTCGGAGCGAACGCGTCACGGGCACACCTATCCCACAGCAGCTTGATAACGCAGACATTTCCCCCCTGAAACCGGACGCAGCTCTCCCGCAGAAGCGGGAGATAATGTGCCGGATTGCCACGCCAAAGCGCAAGCGGAGAGGATTTAGCATTGCACATCAGGCGAAACAGTAGGGGAGACGATGCCACGCCTGAGCATGGACAGAAGAATAATCCGGCATGTTACAGGGACAAAACGCTGAGATAACTTGGAACTTGCTTGCGTCCTTGGTCAGTATTAGGTTGTGAATTGGACGCAAGCAAGCGGAGCGCAGACTGCCGGAAGGCGCAACGGTACACCCGGCAGAGCCGAGCGCAACGCAGACACCGCCCCACATCAGGCACATCCCAACCGCCGCCCCGCCTGCGTTACTCTCGTTATTTTCGGTATCCTATCACGGCGGCTTCGCCGCGATAAAGCTCATCTCTATCGTTTCAGAGGTGTAATTCTGAAGGTCGCGCTGACCTTCTCCCGCACTATCTGTTCGCGCACCTCAGGCGAGACAAGCTCATTGAGCGCCTCAAAGTCAATCGTCTTGCCAACGGCCTCAGACAGCCTCAGCCGATAGGCAGCACCGTCCACGAGCAATTCGGTCTCATAGTCGCCCGATGCCATCATGTGCGCCTTCAGCGCGCTCGCAGCTGCGCTCTTCGCCTTCGCGGCCGGCGAACTGGACTTGGGAGCCGACGCGTTTGCCTGCGCCCACTCGCGCACGAGCGACTGCACATCCGCGCTCGCCAGTCCGCCTTCCCCCGCTTGCGGCGGAACTTCCGCGTTGCCGCACAGCATCCTGTACGGGCAAGATTGGCAGCGGGCGTCTCCCTGCCGATACTCCGGTTCGGGCAGCCTGTCCCGCAAGACCATCCTGCCAATCTCACCGATACGCTCCATAGCGGCATCATAGGCTTGCTGCGCGCGCTCCGCCGGTATCCGCTCCACGCGGTACTCGCCGTCGTCCCGCGAAAGCGTGGCTATGAACACATCGCCCACCTCGCCGAACAGCGCCTTGCTGTACAGTGCCGCCTGACGCACCGCCTCCGGGTGGCTGCGTTCCACGCCGAAATCCCATGCGTACTTCGCCGCACCCGCGGTGCGCGTCTTGACTTCCACGATAGCCTCTTTGCCGTCGGTCAGCACAGGATGCGACATCACTCCGTCCGGGTGTCCCGTCAGAATAATCCTGCCGTGCGGCATTTCCACGACGACGTCCTCACTGCCGAACTCCCATCCGTCCTCACGCATCAGCTCCTTGACCATCGGCTCGAGCGCAGTACCCATCCGCATCATCGCACGACTGCGCGCCGGAATCTCATCAGACGGCGCAGTCTGCTTGGACTCGTAGTAAAGCCGCCTCAGGCACTAGCTGACCCCCGAAATCCTCAGCTCGACCGATACGACCGCTCTGATGTTGGGTCTGTCGAGGGGCAGTTTCTCCTTTGTCCGCTCCGTATGCCGCTCGGAGTTCGCCGCAATCGGCAGCGGGGTGAGCAGGTTCTCTGCAATCTCTGAATCTTTCTCAGGTCCGAACAGCGCATCTACGAAGGCGTCTGTCTCGTCTAGCGTCCGGTTCTGTGCAACCATCTGTCCATTTCCTTTCTTCACTTGCTTTCTGGCAAAACAATGTCCAAGCCATGACAGCGACAGCATCAATGCCGTCCCTCTCGAAATAAACACTAATGCCCCGCCGGGTTATATCCCCCGCAGGGCATTAGTGGAGACACCTTTCAGGCGATCTACGCCGCAACCGGCTCTTCCGCACGCCTGTATTCACAGCGCATTGCCTTCATCGCCTTGCTCAACTCCACGTCCTTCCGGTTGCGCTTGGAGTTCCTGCGCCCGTTGTCATGGGGCCTGAACCAACCATCCAGCTTTTTGACGCTTATTAGGTCATCCTTCAGGCGTTGTCGCGTATCAGGCGCGACAAAGCTCTCGTAGTAAGCGTCCTCCTGCTCAAGCTCCCACAAGTCCTGCTTCCACGTCCAATCCTGAATATCTCGGTCTTCTTCAGTCCACGCCTTCCGCTCGACAGGGTTATTCTCGATTGGCTGCGCCGGCAACCGGCCGCGTCTTGCTGTCTCTTCATGAGCGATTGCGATTGCTCTGAGCAAACCCGCCATAGCAGCCGGCATATTGTTCAAGCTGCGGTCAGAGTCCAGCCTGCCGCCATGCCGCATCCTGATGGCGTTCCTGATGGCGCGAGAGCGCGCAAAGCGCTGAGCGGTATCCATATCTGCTTCGCCGAGCTCATCAAATACCGCGTCCGAAATGACAGTCCCGATGGCGTCCGCAATCTCCCCCGGACGCCAGTCGGATACGGCGTCGAACAGGTCGGCTATGGAGTCGATTCCGTCAGCGTCTTGCCTCGGAAGCAGATGCTTCGAGATGCCCCTGGTGAAATCGAGCCCAACCTCAAAGGCTTCGTGGTGAATGTCGATTCCCAAAACGATGTCCTTCTCCATTATGGTTTTCTCCTTCTGCGCTTCTGCGCTGTCTCGTTAGTTCCTGATCTACTGCCGGATTACGCTCATGCCTACACGCCGCACTACGAAAACATAAGCCCGATGACCTCACAATCACCGGGCTTGCCGTTATACAGGCTGCAAGGTTCTGGCCGTGTAACTTCCCTCTATCTTGCGTCTGCGCCGCGCGAGTTTTCGCAGAGGGTCAATACCCAGCGGCGCGGCAGGGCAGTCTCTGGAGACTTCCAGTCTGCGAAGCCTTCCGTCCTGCAGTATCGCGTTGCGGACGCGAGGCTGGGGGTCCCAATGCCAAATGGACGAACCCGCTACCGGCACATCCGCCTCCTCGCCGCATCCATCATTCTGGCACCGGTAGAGCATAAACCCGTCCTCGATTGTCATTTTTCATTTCGTGCATACCAATCCTCCGAAGGCAAAGAAAAGCCCCGCCAGAAATGATTCCTGACGGGGCTTCGTGTTAATGTGGATATGTGGCGCGAGGCGCTTACTGCGGATCTGTCATTGGGTCCATAAACTGCCGTCTGAGCGGATGCCAGAACGCTGCATCAGGATTCCTTTCTCGCACAAACTGGGCGATGTCTTCAAACAGCAAATCGGAAGGCATATCTCGCCCAATCCGAACGCCCGCGACTACGCCGTATGCCGGAACGCCCTTGACGCGCTCTATAACTTTGGCATGGTTGGCGACCCGAACTAAGTCATTTCGTTCGGCAGTGTGACTTGCCTCGATGACCAAGTAAAACTGAGACTGCGCCCGTCCGCGCTCCGTTACCACAAGGGCGTCATCGGCATTCACGAACCTGTCTTGCGACTCATCATCTATGCCGTCCAGCAGGTCGCGCTCTACTGCCTCCCTGAAAATTTCAGACATCTCGTTGCGGCTCAGGCGGGTTGACATCAGTACCCAGTTGCCGCGCACACGCGCGATGTTCGCGGCGATCAAGCTGTCGTCCTTGCGAGCAGAGTTCTCCGAATATGCGCCTCTGAAGCGCTCGTAGTCGTCATGCTGTTGCGAATACATCCCGTGCAGACTCCGTATATCCTTGCTTAACTCGCTTCTGGTCTCTCTTAATTCGCTTCTAGTCTCCAGGATGGCTTCTTCCATCCTGTCCAGCCGTTCATTCGTTGTCTTCTGATACTCTGCCATATTGCTTGTCAATGCGCCGACCGCATCCGTAAGCGCCGCAATCTTCCTGTCGGTGGAAGCGCTGTACTCCGTAAAACGCGCCGGAAGGTGCAGAAGTTCGTCAGTCAAAATCTCCTGCCTGAAAGCCTCACGGAACTCAGTGTTCTCACGGGCTGCGCGCAGCAGATCCTCAGTCGTGTTTAGCATCGTCATAAAGTTCACCTCTCCACAATTATAGATGATAGAGCGCATCGCCGCAGGCAATGGCTCTATCGAGGCGTTTTCAGCGCCTTAAGCAGCCTGTCCAAGCTCGACTTCATCACCGACATCATCTTCCGAGAAGTCCGGCAGAGGATTGTCCTTAAGGATATACCTGATTGCCGCCATCGCTTCTCGGATAGCCTTGCCCAGTATCTCCGGATTGTCCTCGAACACCCGATACCAGCTCAAGATGATCTCACTTATACACATCTCCGAGCACCCAACACCCGAAACCCGCTCACGATGTAGTCGCTGCTGCATCGGCGCTCATGCTCGAAGCCGTACTGGGTAACCAGAAACGCCGTGGCGAACTGCGTCACTATCTCTTCATAAGCCCTGTCTGTCGTGTCAAGCGCGCAGAGCGCGCCGTCATCTTGTGTCTTGAAGCGTTTCAGCTCAGATGACGCCCCGGTGGCGTGTATGATTTCGTGCAGCAGCGACTGCGCGAACCCTTCGGGACAGGCGTACTCAGCAGCTGGCGGCAGCACAATCTGATGCTTGTCCCGCAAGTAATACGGAGCTTCTATAAACGCCTTCTCGACGAATATCGGGGGAGTATGGAAGTTCACGGTCACGTGTTCCTTGATCACTTCGATGCGGTCCATCATCGTGGTTTCGCCCCAGCGCGAGCGCGGCACAGCAGGTATCTCCAGTTCCTCTAGGTTTCGGAACTGACGCGCATTGAACACGCGAAATACATAGAAGAAAACGCCCCGAACTCTTTCTTCTCCAGTCTCCTCGTCCTTCTCTTTTATCGGACGCGGCGCCCATAGCGGCGTGGTGCGCTGTCCACGAAAATCCGCGCCTATCTCCTTTGCCTTACCCACCGTTACGAAGCGCGGATCCGTCCAGCCATGCGAGTAGGCGCTCAGCAGCAACATAGGCAGATTGAACCTGCCCGAATACTCGCGCTTAGTGAACGGGTTGTACGGCAGATACGACATCC
>VXRI01000171.1 GCA_009838595.1 Chloroflexota bacterium
ACGAAAAGAGCGGTCGTCGGGAATTGTGAAATCGTCTTATCCCTAAGGGCGGCTGGATTCTCAAGGAATTCATCGTCGACTTGACCATCGAATGTTCCGAAGAAGTCGGACTACTTGACGCGCTGGATGCCGCTCGCCCCTTAATCTACACCCCGCGGCGCGGGCGCAAGTTCTTGTATTGCAACGAGTCCTTGCTGCGCGTTGTCGTGCTGAGGATGTTGAGCAATAGGGAACACAACATTGACTTCTTAAATGACCTGAAGTCCAGCAAGCAGGGGCGCATCATCTGCGGCATTGCAAGCACCCCAAGCGCGGCTACATACAGCCGTTTCTTGAAGGTTCTCGCCGCCCTCAGAGACCTACTCTGGCAAGTCATGATGGCGGTCAATCTACGCATCAACGCGGCAGTCGCAGCCGGTAGAGAAACCGGCGGTTTCGCGGACGACACACCGCCACTCGGAGAGATACTCGCCATAGATTCGACCGATATTCCGGCATACAGCGTTTGCAGGTACTCGCCACACATAGACACCGACGTGAAGAAGTCGAAGAACCCTGAAAGGTGCAAGTCTCCGAATCCCGACTGCTGTGCGCGAGATTGCGTCGACCCTGACGCCCAATGGGGCTTCAAGACCAATAAGAACGCTCCCAATGGAAAAGGGTTGTGCTTCGGCTACAAATTGCATGCCATAGTCGACGCCTACTACGGCACCGTTCTGCACGTCATATTCCTGCCAGCCAACGAGTCGGACACCGACCAGCTAATACCGCTCATGTCGGAGCTCTTGAAGATGTATCCGCGGCTTGCGCCGAAATACTTGCTCGCAGACAAGGGCTATGACTCGGTCGGCAACTGTGTGTGGCTGGACTCCAAGAGCATCATTCCCATCATAGCCGTGCGAAGGCCGCGAGAGGACAACGAAGAGAATCGGAGGCATGAGATTGAAATAGAGGGTCCATACGGCAGATACATACAAGAGGTGAATTTTAACGGTTACCTCGTATGCGCCGGCAACAGGCTGATGGAGTATGCCGGCACAGACGCCGAACGCGGGCACCTTTTCAGATGCGCGAAAGGCGGTTGCCGACTCAATAAGAAGACTATGTTTCCGATTTACTGCGAAGGAGAGACATGGGTGAAGCCAGAGGGCAAGGCGCTGCGGGTAATAGGAAGAATACCCCAGTTCACGAAGCGCTGGAAGCGATTGTACCGATTGCGACAAACGGTGGAGAGGTTCTTCAGCAGCGCCAAGCGGTCTCGGCTGATGAATGTGCAGAAGTATCTGACGATGGGAAAGGTGGACATGCACGCGGCGATGTCAGTGCTGAGTTACGGAGCGACTATGCTGGCGCGACTGCTGGTCGGCGACTACGAGCGGATGCGCCACATGCGGGTGTAGCGGAGACGACTATGGCAGGGCGGCGATTGAACATAGAGTGGAGAGCCGAGGACACACCTGAAGCGTTGAAGGCGGCGTGGCAGACCGAAAGGGACCATGCCGTCAAGACGCGGCTGCATGGGCTATGGATGCTGCGACGCGGTATGAATGTCAGCGAAGTCACTCGCGCGTTAGAAGTTCACTCTCGCTCTGTGAGGCGCTGGATGAGTTGGTACAGGACTGGTGGATTGCAAGAAGTGACGGCTCGTCGGCGAGGCGGAAAGGGCGGTCAGTCGCGCTTGAGCGAGGAGCAGGTCAGCCGCCTGGCTTGGGAGATGAAAAAAGGTCGACTTGTCACTGCCGAGGATGTAAGGAACTGGATAGCGTACCAATACGGCGTGATATACACGATGCCCGGCGTGTACAGTCTGATGCAGCGGGCACGGACAGAGAGAGTGGCCCTGGGCTTTCGGGTGCAACGGGATGAGCCCGGTTTGTGGCAGCGCATTTCGGCGAGGCTCTTGCGGCTTCTTTCGCTGGCTAAAGAAAGGCTCGCACCATCGTTTATCACTAAGTTCAAGAGGCGTTCAGGTGAAACAGAGCATCCGTGACAAATCTTGCTGATTCTTCAGCTTCTTCGTCTGTACTGAAGCGACCGAAACTGAACCTTATGGAGGCGTCTGCCGCCGCCGTGCTGAGTCCGATAGCGCGTAGTACATGCGAAGACTCGGTAATCCCGCTTGCACAGGCCGCACCGACGGATGCGGCTATGCGGGGCTGAACAGCAGCTAGTATATCGGCGGCATTCTGTCCCGTGAATCGAATGTTTGCGTTGCCGGGGTGACGTCGGTTACCCCAATGCCCGTTAATCTCAAGGCATGTTCCCGAATCCTCCAGGAACGATACAAAGCGGTTTCGGAGACAAGCTACGCGCCTGCGTTCAATAACCTGTTCCGGAGACATCGCTATGTTCGCGGCAGCCGCCATCCCGACGCACAGAGGAACGGGAATAGTTCCAGCCCGCAGTCCGTTCTGCTGTCCTCCGCCAAACATTAGAGGCTCCAGTGTCGATTGCAGATCTCGTCTGACGTAAAGCGCCCCAATCCCTTGAGGTCCATAAAACTTGTGAGCGGACAGGCTGATAAGATCAGCATGCTTTGTCAATTCGCCCGTATCCATCGCACAAGGAGCTTGAGTTGCGTCACAGTGCAGTAAAGTGCCATAGGGCGCGAGTGAAGCGGCAACTGTTGCGATGTCCTGTATCGTCCCGATTTCATTATTGACAGCCATAACGGAAGCCAACAGGACTGTTTCGTCTAGCATGTCCTCCAGAGCGTCCAGTATGACAAAGCCTTCGTGGTCAACGGGAATAAATCCAACGATGTATCCTTCGCGCTCGGAAAGCATGCGCGCAGTTTCAAGTACGCACTTATGCTCTATTGCACTGACCAAAATGCGATTGCGATCAGGAGACGCGCGGCGAGCCAATCCCGTGAGCGCAAGGTTGTTCGCCTCAGTCGCGCCCGAAGTGAACACAATCTCGTCTGCGTCCGCGCCTATCACACGAGCTACAATCTCAGATGCCTTCTCAACATCCTGCGCTGCTCTCCACCCTACAATGTGGTCGATGGAGTGAGGATTGCCATGTCCGTTGCGCCAATAGTCTGTCATCGCCTCAAGAACCCGAGGGTCAATCGGCGTGGACGCTTGATAGTCCGCGTAAATCGTCTTCAAAGTCTCTCCAAAACACGACTACAGGATTCTGTACAGCATATTTCGACTGTGCTAGTATAGCTGTAACTGGAAGATAGTTCCAGTAAGACGGGGAGCGTGATCAAAAGATGGACGGGCCATCACCTCAAATAGAGCCTCACTTCTCAGGCCATGAAACTTTCACACTTCGCTACGGATGGCTGAAAAAAGCCTACGACGCCGTAAAGGACTACAGCGAAGACGACAGTTCCGCGTTCCGGGCTGATAACGCTACCGCTCGCTTTGGAGTGGGTAAGAACATGGTTTCTTCTATACGACATTGGGCAACTGTCTCCGGCGTTATAGGAATGGAGCCACGCGATAAGAAAGAGTTCATCACGGATTTCGGAAGTTTTCTGTTTGATGACAAGAGCGGGCGCGACCCGTACATGGAAAACCCGACTACCTCTTGGGTAGTCCATTGGAATCTTAGCCATCGCGCAGATCAAAAGACAACGTGGTTTTGGGCGTTTAATCACTTTCATGAAATCGATTTCGAGCGCGAAGTCTTGGAGCAAGGCTTACGAAAACTGTCTCAAGACCACGATTGGAAGAGAGTAGCGGAGTCCACCATCAAGCGTGATGTAGCCTGCTTCATACGAACCTACGCCGCTCAGCCGATATTCAAGAGGACGACATACGAAGATGCGATTGAATCGCCTTTGACCGAATTGGGGCTGCTACATCAAATCGGCAGGCGTGATAAGTTCAGGTTCGTCCGAGGCCCGAAGCGCGCTCTTGGGATAGGCGCTTTTGGCTATGCGGTTGCCGAATTTTGGCGCGACCACTTCGATGAGAGTGCGACGCTTGCGTTCGACTCGCTCGCTCACCAACCGAGTTCCCCCGGAAGAGTATTTCTGTTGGACGAAAACAGCCTATACAACTTCTGCGGGCAACTAGAAGAAGTAAGTGGCGGTATCTATCGCTGGTCGGAAACCGCAGGCCTGCGGCAGATGGTGAGAACTGAGCGCCTTGATAAAAGGCATGACTTCGATATGCTCTCCTTGGATTACAGGTAGGCTATCGGTTGGAAGGGAACACGATGCCATTGTCGAATAAGGTTAGTGTCGCGCGGGCGTTTCAACGCTCGGTCCGTATCGACACCGACATATCCACTCCTTCGTCTTTGAAAGGGTTTGTATGTCCGCCGTCATCCGCGACCGCTCTGCAAATTATGGCGCGGCATATCGCGGAGACTAGGCAGGCAGCATTCACATGGACAGGCCCTTACGGTTCAGGCAAGTCTAGTTTGGCCGTGGCCCTAGCCGCTGCGCTAGACGGCGACGAGAGCATCAGAGATTGTGCGGCGCAAACACTTGGCGAGGAGACCGCGTCCGCTGTATGGGAAGCTTTGCCACTAAAGTCCAAGGGTTGGAGAGTGTTGCCTGTAGTTGGCAGTCGAACGCATCCTGCACAGGCGATAGGTGAAGCAATTGCCCGAACGAAAATGAAGCGCGTTGCCGCAGATGCCATTTGGGAAGAGCGGGACACGCTGGACGCTCTGGACTCCATCGCCCGAAGAGACTCGCGTAAGCGCGGTGGATTGCTTGTCATCATCGATGAAATGGGCAAATTCCTTGAAAGCGCGGCTTACGACGGCACAGACATCTACTTCTTTCAGCAACTGGCTGAACTCGCTTCGCGCAGTAGCAACCGTCTCATCGTAGTTGGCGCACTGCATCAGGCTTTCGAGGAATATACCAACCGGCTATCCCATGAAATCCGCGATGAGTGGGCAAAGATACAAGGACGCTTCATAGACCTTCCCATAGATGTAAGCTCCTATGAGCAACTTTCTCTATTGTCGCGGGCTATCGAATTCGACGAGCCTTCGCACGACATATCTCAACTTGCCTACGGGGTGTCGGACCTGACTCAAGGTCGCGTCCCGACGGAGATTCTTGAGAATTGCTGGCCGTTGCATCCTATGGTCGCCTGTCTTCTGGGTCCCATTTCGCGCCGCAGATTCGGACAGAATCAGCGCAGCTTGTTCGGTTTCCTAAACTCCGCTGAGCCGGCGGGTTTTCAAGACTTCCTGCGAAACGCTGAGAGCCACCACCTGTGTTCGACGCCTCGTCTATGGGACTATCTGCGCCTCAACATGGAGCCTTCCATAATGGCTTCTTCTGACGGTCACCGATGGGGCATGGCGATGGACGCAATAGAGCGGTGTCGCGCCAAAGGCGGAGAGGACTTGCATATCCAACTGCTGCAAACAATAGCACTGCTAGACCTGTTTGGAGAGCGCTCTGGTGTGTCGGCGACTAAGCGGGGCATTTGCCTAGCATTGAGTAATGAGTTCGATTCCGATGCGGTGAAGTCCGGACTATCCGATTTGCAAAAGTGGGCAATGGTGATATACCGCGACTTCAGTGGCTCTTACGGCATTTACGAAGGCAGCGACTTCGATATGGACGACGCGCTAGACTCGGCATACCGAAGCATATCGCCTGACTTTCAAAGTATCGGACAGTTGGGTGAATTGAAGCCTGTATTCGCCAAACGACACTACCACCAGTTCGGCTCTCTACGCTGGTATGATGCCATAGTCTCGACTCTTACGGACCTAGGCGTTGCTGTTACCCAATGCCTGAACGGTAAACGATTGAGCAAAGGTTCGGCAGGCGCGTTAATCTTGGCTATTCACGCGGACAGGAGCGAGGCGACTCAAGACGCGGAAGAAGTGATACGTGAATCATTGGAGCAATCTGTCGGTGCGTCAGTCGATGTAGTCGTAGGAAATCCCAGTCAGTCAAGCCGCTTGCTGGCGTCTCTTGTGCGCGAGTTTCAAGCGTTTCGATGGATTTTTGAGAACAGGCCCGAGCATCGTGGCGACCGCGTGGCGCGCGCCGAGGTGCATTACCCACTCGCTTCGACCGAGTAACCAATTTAGAGCGAAAAACAACGGG
>VXRI01000346.1 GCA_009838595.1 Chloroflexota bacterium
CTCTCGACGAGCTCCTTCGCCTCTTTCAGAACGAGCGTGGTCAGTTCGCGCACAGCCTTGATGACTTGAATCTTCTGAGGGCCGATTTCGGTGATAGACACGTCGAACTCGGTCTTCTCTTCCTCGGCGGCGGCTTCGGCAGTTGCGGCAACGCCGGCGACCGTTGCCATCTGCACCGGCGCGGCGGCGCTCACGCCGAATTCGTCCTCGAGCGACTTTACCAGATCGGCAAGCTCCAACACGGACAGTCCCTTGATTGCATCCAGTATCTCTTCCTTGGTTGTCATGGAATTACCTCCTCCATTGGTTGCACGATGCCTGCGGTTGTTGACAAATAACAGTTTTCCGTTGTTCGCTTATGTGTGTTGACGATGTGCGGTTATGTGCCTACTCTGCCGGCTGCTCTTCTATCTGGTCGATGCGACCCTGTAGCACGCGCGCCAGACCGGCTATCGGTCCATTTAACACATTGACCAGACCGGCAATCGGCGACTGCATGCGCGACAGCAGCTGCGAGACCAATTCGTCCTTGCCAGGAAGACTGGCGAGCTGCTCGACTTGCGCCGAGTCCAGCACTCTGCCGTCCAGCACCGCGCCGCGAATCTCAATCGGCAAGCGCGTCTCGCGGATGAACTGCGACAGTGCCTTCGCCGGGTCGGTCGGCTCGCCATAACCTAACGCGATGGCGCTAGGGCCTTGAATAATTTCCTTCAGTTCGGGCTTGCCGGCGTTCTCCGCGGCGATGTACGCCAGATTGTTCTTCACAACCTTGAGGCTGACTTCCTTCTCGCGCAGCACGCGCCTGAGTGCGGTCATTTCGGTTACTGGCAATCCAGAGTAATCGGCTGATATGACAATCGTCGCTTCGTTCAGCCAATCGGTCATGTCCGCAACGGCTTGTATCTTTTTTTCAGTCGGCATTGTTTCCTCAATCTTCAAATTGCGTTAAGTTGCATCAGCGCTGCCTTGAAAAGCGGCAACAAAAATGCCCTGAGACACGGCAGACTCAGGGCAAAGATCCTTTGCGAATCGGAATGACAGACGCAACTACGGCTGTCAAGGATGCCTCGGCGGGCTAGTATATTATCTCCGATGGAGACCCGCAGTCTGCAGCATATATGCTGTTGTTATTCTACTCTAAGGGCGCTCGTCGTAGCAACATCCATCTTGACACTGGGGCCCATAGTCGTCGTCAGGTAAGCGGTCTTGATGTACTGCCCCTTAACGCCGCTGGGACGCGCCCTGACGATGTTGTCCATCAATGAAGTCAGGTTTTCCATCAGCTGATCAACCTCGAA
The DNA here is from genome assembly GCA_009838595.1 of Chloroflexota bacterium. Lineage (GTDB taxonomy): Bacteria > Chloroflexota > Dehalococcoidia > Lucifugimonadales > JADFKI01 > Bin90. Next base: position 1,299 of record VXRI01000346.1, read on the forward strand.
ACTCGCCTTGCCTATCGGCACATGAATCAGCGATGTACGATCAACGCGATACTCAACCCTGCCAAGCTTGGCTTCGCGTATTGCTCGCGGCAACTCTTCCGGCGCGACTACGGTGCCGGTGCGCGGATTCGGCATCAGTCCTCGCCGCCCTAGGTAACGACCTAGCCTGCCGATCCTACCCATCATATCAGGCGTGGCGATAGATACATCGAAATCTACCCAGCCATCTTCAACTCTCTTGATTATCTCGTCCGAACCGACGAAATCGGCACCCGCTTCTTCCGCGATGGAGACTGCTTCGCCTTGCGTAAATACGGTAACGCGCACGACCTTACCGACGCCGTGCGGCAACAGCGCAACGCCGCGAACCATCTGGTCAGCGTGGCGCGGGTCTGCACCGGTGCGTAGATGCAACTCGACTGTCTCGTCGAACTTGGCGGTGGCGCCCTTCTTAGCGAGCGCGACTGCTTCTTCCGGCTGGTATTCGAAATCCTTTTCGATTGTGGCTGCGGCGTTAGAGTGCCGCTTTCCGCGTTTAGGCATTGCAGTATATCCTATCTGGAAGTCGTGTGAATGAGTGTCAGCAATAGCATTAGTCGTGCTGGGCTATACGCCCCACCGGGCTAATTGCGCACTTCGATTCCCATACTTCGCGCCGTACCTTCGATAATGCGCATCGCGCCTTCAATGTCGGCGGCGTTTAGGTCGTCCATCTTCACTTCGGCGATTTCCCGAACCCTGTCTCTAGAAATGCGCGCGACCTTTTCAGCGAGTGGATTGCCACTGCCCTTCTCGATATTCGCGGCTTTCCGCAGAAGATCGGAAGCTGGCGGGCTCTTCGTTATGAATGTGAATGAGCGATCCTCGAAGACTGTAATCTCCACAGGAACGATGTTGCCGGCTTGCGATGAAGTCCGCTCATTATAGTCCTTCACGAAGCCCATGATATTAACGCCGTGCTGACCGAGCGCAGGTCCGACCGGTGGCGCAGGCGTGGCTTTGCCCGCCTCTATCTGGAGCTTGATGACCGTCATTACTTTCTTAGCCAACTAATTTGTCCTTTTCCATAGCCGCCATGCTAATAGAAGCTAGGCGCGTTCAACCTGTAGGAAGTCCAACTCCACCGGGGTTTCGCGTCCGAAGAATGAGACTAGCACCTTCAGCTTGGTTCTGTCCGCGTGCACATCATCGACCACGCCCATAAAGTCCAGGAATGGACCGTCAGTGATTCGCACCGCCTGTCCCTTCGTGAAGCCAACGCGGACACGCGGCTGATCGGTGTCCTTAAAGCCGAGAATGGTCTGCTCTTCGTGCGAGTCCAGCGGTACGGGCCGCTGCCGCGCCTCGCTATCATCTTCCGCAGATACGAAGCCGGTAACGCCGGGAGTGTCACGGACGATATGCCAACTTTCGTCGTCCATTCGCATATGTACAAAGATGTAGCCGGGGAAGACGCGCTGCGGAATCGTCTTGCGCTGACCGCCTTGAATCTCGATTTCCTCTTCTTGTGGGACGAACACTTCGAGAATCTTGTGCCCCAAGTCAAAGTTAGACACACGCTGTTCGAGGTTCTGCTTTACGCGGCCCTCGTGTCCGGAATACGCGTGCAGCACGTACCAACGAGGCTGTTCGGTTCCTTCGGTCATGCTCATACTATCTAGGACCCCAGAATTATGTCGAACAGGCTGGAAAAGCCCAAGTCAACCACACCGAGAAATGCGCCGACAGCAATTGATACCGCAATGACCATCACGGACAGACGGAATGTCTCGTCGTAAGAGGGCCATGTTACACGGCGGAGCTCCGAAACGATTTCGGTGATGCCGGACAGACCGAACGCCCTGCGAGCCGAGCGATTTCCGAGCCTTCGTGGCGTGCTTGGATTGGTAGCCATCGTTGCCTACCTGACCTCTCTGTGCATCGTGTGAACTCTGCACCGTGGACAGAACTTCTTCAGCTCGATGCGTTGCGGGTCGTTGCGCCGATTTTTGCTGGAGTGGTATGTCCTCTCACGGCAATTGACACAACCCAGATTGATGATGATGCGACTGTCCGCTCTACGCGCCATTTCTGCTTCGTCTCTCTCACGCCAAAAAGGCAGGGCTGTGATGAGCACCCACAGCCCTGCGTATATTGATCGTGCGCTATTGGTTGATTCTGGTGATGACGCCGGAGCCGACGGTGCGGCCGCCCTCGCGCACTGCGAAGCGAAGCTGCTCGTCTGCCGCGACAGGAGTGATCAGTTTGACGTTCATCTCGATATTGTCCCCTGGCATGACCATTTCGGTGCCGTCGGGCAAGTTAATCTCGCCGGTCACGTCGGTGGTGCGGATGAAGAACTGCGGCTTGTAGCCGTTAAAGAACGGGGTGTGCCGCCCGCCTTCCTCCTTGCTCAGCACATACACCTGCGCTTCGTAGTCCGTGTGCGGCTGAATGCTGCCGGGCGCTGCGAGCACCTGACCGCGCTCAACCTCGTCGCGGTCAACCCCGCGCAGCAGAACGCCGACCGCATCGCCGGGTTCTGCTTCGTCCATCAGCTTGTGGAACATCTCAACCCCCGTAACGGTGGTCGTGGTCGTATCTTTGATGCCCACTATTTCGACCTGGTCGCCGACCTTGACGATGCCTTTTTCGACTCGACCCGTAACAACGGTGCCGCGGCCCTTGATGCTGAACACGTCCTCGATCGGCATCAGGAACGGCTGGTCGCTTGGGCGATCGGGCATGGGAATGTTATCATCAACGGCATCCATCAGTTCCCAGATACCCTTGCCCCATTCGGAGTCCCGGTCTGTCTCTTCGGCTTCCAAGGCGTTGAGCGCACTGACGCGGACGATTGGGACGTTCTCGAAACCGTACTCCGAAAGTAGCTCATCGAGTTCCAGCTCCACGAGCTCAAGCAGTTCTTCATCGTCCATCATATCGACTTTATTGAGTGCAACGACCATGGCGGGAACTTCCACCTGACGGGCGAGCAAGATGTGCTCGCGGGTCTGCGGCATTGCGCCGTCCGGTGCGCTGACGACGAGGATAGCGCCGTCCATCTGCGCCGCGCCGGTGATCATGTTCTTGATGTAGTCGGCGTGGCCCGGGCAATCAACGTGGGCGTAGTGCCGAGTGTCGGTCTCGTACTCCACATGCTGAATGGCGATTGTAACGCCGCGTTCGCGCTCTTCGGGAGCGTTATCGATGCTCTCGAATGCCCTAAAATCGGCAAGCCCTGCCTGGCTCAGCACTCTGGTGATGGCGGCCGTAAGGGTGGTTTTGCCGTGGTCAACGTGTCCGATCGTGCCGACATTGATATGCGGCTTCGTCCTCTCAAACCTTTGCTTAGCCATTCTCGCTATCTTCCTCCAATTGTGGAGCCCACAAGCAGACTTGAACTGCTGACCTCGTTCTTACCAAGAACGCGCTCTACCGACTGAGCTATGTGGGCCCGAGATTTGATTTATGATGTCTAGGATGCCGGTAGTTGACTGAAATGAATGGTGGAGGGAGCAGGATTCGAACCTGCGTAGCCCGTCGGGCGCCAGATTTACAGTCTGGTGGATTTAGCCACTCTCCCATCCCTCCGAGTGGTCGCCAGGTAATTGGAATTAGTCTATCACAGGCAATTGCCTAATCCAATAAAAAACGCCATCATGAGCGGGCGCAGTCGCACCTTTCGATGCGCTATCGGACAGAGAAAAGCCCCAGAGGGGACTCGAACCCACTAACCTGCCGATTACAAGTCGGCTGCGCTTCCGGTTGCGCCACTGGGGCACCGCGACAGGCGTCTCAGCCCTGACAACAAATCAGGCTAGCGGTCTGACGCCAGGCGCTAACCCAAATGCACATTACATTGTACCCAACAATGCGCGACGCGGTCAACATTTTTGCGCGCCAATACAAGCGTTCCTTTACGCTTAAAGATCGAAGATTCGCATGGCGATGCTCGCCTCACTGCACCTGCGATGTAACAGAATCGCCAAGCCCATAGAGCGTAGTAACTCTAGCAAGTCCACTGAAGCATACTGCCATTTGGAAACCAAGTGCGGAATCCAGAATTAACATTGCCCTAGACGCCCTATACTTACGAAACCTTCTGCCGCCACGCTCCGGACAAACAACCAGCCCTCAGGCAAAGCCTATTCTATAATATGCTCCTCAGCCTCGCGCTGTATCCGGCTAAACACTTCCTGCAAAGGCAAGTTAAGTTGCAGCGCGCAGACTCGCGCATCTTCATACTCCGGTGCGACGCTGACGATGCTGCCATTCAAGCGCTTGATTTTCACCGCGACATTTCCAACCGAAGTGTCAATGCGTACAACTTCGCGCTCAGCTTCAATGCGTTCAAGCGGTCGCACTCGCACGCCCAACGTCGAGGTCTGCCGCATAAACACTTCGACCGCCTCGGCTTCCTTGTCGGCAGACACTATGACGCTCAACATCGTCGCCGGGCGGTTCTTCTTCATCTGAATAGGCGTGAACCAGACATCGCGCGCGCCCATCTCGAAGAGCCGCTCTTGCACATATCCCAGCATCTCGCCGCTCATGTCGTCGATGTTAGTTTCGATAATCTTAACGCCGATGCTGTAATTCGAAGCTTGTTCGCTGCCGAGCCAGAGAGCAAGTGCGTTGGGGTACTGCCGCGAGTCGCGCGTGCCTAGTCCATACCCAATGCGGTTGACATTCAATTGCGGATGTTCGA
>VXRI01000133.1 GCA_009838595.1 Chloroflexota bacterium
ATGGCGCATCCTCGTGGCTTTTTCAACTATGTCTTAAACTAGCACCAATGGTTACATAAGTGCATAAAGATATTTGAATGTAAGAAAGGAAGAGCATTGAAGACTAAGAGAGCGAAGCAGCCCGTCAGACCGACGAGCTACCCGAATATAGGGCAGCGGTGAACTGGGCAGTTGATATCAGAACGAAAGCCGAGAGGGAGATAGCGCGAGACGCGGTCTCCGTGCCGGCGGGCGTACTCCAGTGGCTGGACGATCTCTCCGGGCGCGGGGAGATTTCGGAGCGCGAGCGCGATGCTGTCAACCTTTGGAACGGCGTAGGGTCATCCAATCGGAGCTACACGCTGCAAGTAATTATGAAAAACGTCGCGCTGCTGCCCGAAGCGAAAGCCGATGTGCCTCGCTGGTGGATGCGGCAGGTTCGAGCGCGTCGAGCGGCTGAATTTCAATGCGTTGCGGGAAACTCATTACGCCTGTAAGAGCGAAACGGACCGGCTGCTGAAAAGCGTCCTCCGAAAGAGCGAAACGGCGCTGCTTGACGACATGCCGCCCATCACCGACCTCCTCCGGATGCTTACCGACGATATGGCTGCGACATCCGAGAGAGACTGCAGGCGCATTCCGCTGTCGGAGATTGCCTATATGCTGGACTCGCTGGAGCGGATATGCTGCCTGGCGACGGACAGCAAGCATGACGGGCGCGCAGGACGAAGCGTGGATGGTGTCAGGAGCGAGCTCGGACTGCTGGGGCTTGACTTCGAGGAAGACTGTGGGTTCATCTGGGACGCCGAGACTGTGCGCGATGCCGTGCGACGCTACGGCGAGCGGATGCGCGCCTGCGCCAGATGCTTTAACTGGCACGTAGTGAGCGAAAATGATGTGGATTACGAATGGAAGAGCAACTGCGTCATCTGTCAGGACAGTCTGTACATGGCGTTATTCGGTGAGGAAGACGAGCATAAGCGGCAGTCGCTACGCTATGACGCAGATGCGATAGAGAGTCTGCGGTATCTGACGCGCTCCATCGTGGAGGATACGAGAGACATCAGCGTCAAGCTGGCGCTGGTGTCCGGAACGACGGTGAACGATGCAAGACGGATGCTCGCGAACGGAGCGCCGTCCGATATGGAAAGTGTTGAACTGAAGCCCTGCCCACTCGCCTCCTCTTGCGACTCGCTGTGCGGCAAGCTGCAGCGCAGCGGCAGACGTAAGTTTCCGGTTGCGTCGTTCAGCGGACGATACAGGGACTGCCACCTGTACGGCGCGGTAAGCATGACTCCTGACGACGCAGATGAAGAACTGTGCGAGCGAATTGCCTCCGCCTGTATTGAACAAGTGAGGATGTTTATGGCAGAAGACAAGACGCACCATTCGGCTGCGCGGGCGATTGAGCTCTGGACGGCAATGCAGGAGCGCTACGAAGATGTCCCGACTGCGCCGGAGAACCGTCTGACCGTACAGACGGCGATGTTCTAGCCCTACTGAGGCGTACATACATATCAATGAAGCCACTTCCGTTGCTCGGAAGTGGCTTTTTGTTTGGAACGAAAAAGAGTGTAGATATGCTCGCTAACGACAACATCAACGAAGATCCGACAGTAGAGATATATGACTTGGAGCTGCTTCGCAACATAGAGGCGAAGCGTGAGAGCGACGAGCTGAACGATACGGATCGTGTCAGCGCATTCGGACCTGACGATACTGTCAGGCTTTACAGCCCATTTGGGCATGGCGCGTCAGATGAAGTTTTCAGCGGCATCTGTCGCGCGAACTTCATCGCGCTCAACCCTGAACCCTTTGGAGAAGGCTGATGGAACTTGTGAAGGAACAGATCGCGAGCGGGCTTCGCTCACTGGGGGTCGGACTGATACAGACTATTCCTACCTTTCTTATAGTCGTTTGGCTCTTGGCGGCGACGGTCGGCTGGGGCATTACCGACTTGTTGGGTTGGATAGCGGCTTCGCAGCCGATTAGCCCGCTTTGGGAACTGATACTAGGCGCGTAGTCGGGTAAGAGCATAAGAGGAGAAGCGAATTGGTAGAGCGAAATGGACACTATGGCGAAGGTTTCGCGGCACAAAGCGGTGGGCTTTCGGAAGAGATTCGGGAACTGCTGCGGAAGCCGCTGGACGTCAGTCTGGTGAAGCAGCGCAAGGGACCGGGTGGACGCTCGCTGTCCTACATCGAGTCCTACACGGTCATAGACCAGGCGAATCGGATATTCGGTGAGGGCAACTGGCGCTACGAGGTGACGGACGGACCTACCCTGCGCCGGATTGAAATAGTGGACCGGCATACAGGGGAGGTTACGAAAGTGGAGCAGTATTACACGGCTCGTGTTGCGGTGTATCTGTATGGGCGGAAGATGTTCGAGGATGTAGGTTCAAATATAGTGGCTGCGCCTCGGGAGGGCAACACGCCGGGCGCGGAGGCGCACGAGACGAGTTATAAGGGCTGCGTTTCGGATGCCTTGAAGCGGGCGATGCGCGGCTTTGGCGCGCAGTTCGGCAACAGCCTATATGCGGGAGATGGCGCGCAGGGCGCAGTTAATTCCGATCCGAACGCGCCCGCCTGTCCTGTTCATGGAACAGGGCGGCATGTGCGGCGGAGCAGCCGCGGAGACGGCTACTACTGCGCTCACAAGCTGCGTGACGGCTCGTACTGCGCGGCGACTCCTAGAAGGCCCACTTCGTCGCAGCCTCCCCCTCGATACGAGCAGACCGGCGACGGCCCCGTGCCAATTGAAGATGACTGGGGATATCCAGACGACGCTCAGAACGGCGTGTCCGGTGGAAACGCTTCGGAGGGCGCTCCCACATGGCAAAACTTGCATGACGTGTATATGAAGTTTGCTGAAATGGCCGGGGTTGCGCCGGAGCAGGTTGCCGCCGGCTTCGAGAAGCGCTTTGGCAGGCCGCTGCAAGAGGCAACTGTCGATGAACTGGCGCTGCTTGTGCAGAAGGCGCAGCAGATAGTGTCGGAGCAGAGCTAGATAGACACGGGGGACGAATCTGCCGGTTCGTCTCCTGCTTAGCAAAGAACTGTAAGTTGCTGACCGGAATTGCAATCAATCTGTCGGGTGAGTGACTTTATTGTCTCACAGAATAGAGCATATGCAATACTTGGCGCTCGAAAATTACCTGAAATTGCTCAAAGTGAGACTTTATCAGATGTAGATTAGCAGATATTGATACTACCGATGGAGGTTTTGAGTTGGGCTATACGCATTACTACGAGATTATTGACGAAAACGCAGACCTTAAGGTCGTGGAAATCGGGCGAGACATCGCAGAGGTCATCCGGCGCTGCGAAATCCCGATAGGAGACGGAAACGGAACACCGGACAGCGCACCGCAGATTACGAAGAAAGCCGCTATTTTCAACGGGCTCAAGCCGAACGATTACGAGCGGTTTTGCTATCCGCCAGACTTTGAACTCAACAAGCGTTGCGGGCTTAGAGCGGGCTTCGAGTTCTCCAAGACGGCGCGCCGCCCGTATGACATCGTTGTCTGCGTGGCGCTGCTCGTTCTGAAGCATCATCTGGGAGAAGGGGTTCGCATCAGTTCGGACGGACGCCTCAATGAACTGGGGTGGCGCAAGGCGATTGCGCTGCACGACTACATATTCAAAGACCGAGACGGTGAGACGCTCGCGGCAGAGTTAACGAAGCAATAGTAACAAGGATTTGACAGCCCAACCATCAAGGTTGGGGCTTCTGCATTGCAGAAGGAGTTGGCAATGGGCTGGACATTTGATACGGAAGCCAACCATATACAGAACATCATAAACGACAAGATGCTCGAGGCAGACGCCTTTGCAGTCCATGTAGCGGGCGAACCGCTCTCCGTTACGGAGCGCAACATTGTACGCGACAACCGCAGTTATGGCTTGACCGAACACGATTACATCGAGGTCTGGTATCTGGCGGAATCGGCTAAGGACGGCAAGCCCTATATCGGGTTGCTGCTACTAGACTACGAATCCAAGGGCAAGCTGAACAAGCACAACAACCGTATGATAATCAACATGCACGGAGACGGTGCGTGGTCCTACTCTTCGCCACTCGTGCAGGTCTGGGGCTGCAAGTGGATGGACGCCTCAATGCAGCCGTTCTACTACGGCTGTCCACCGGAGTTTCTGGACAGAGCGCCTGCGCGCAGCCGGTACGAGCGTAAGTGGTATGACAAAGTTAGGAACAAGGCGCAGGCGCCTGTGGTGTGGGACAGCTGGAATAGTAGGCGCAGACGCGCCGGTCTTCTAACTTTGGATTACGAACCGAAAGAGTTTGATACCAGGCGCACTGTGGCGCTTGAGCGCATAGCACACGAACACGGCGTAAGCAGGGAAGACCTGTTTGACGAGGACACCGAGATAATGCGCGATGAGTGGGAGAATCTTTGCGATTCGATGGCAGACCCACTGACGAACGACGCGAACTGAACAACTAACGAACTGTGATGATGAGGGCATTTCCGCCGGATGGTAATGCCCTCTATACGAAAGTATGTGTTTATGTATATGGAACATGACTGCGCCCTAGACTATGGAGAGTCGGAATGTGAGTGCACACAGAGAGTTCCACAACTGTACGCATGCCAAAACTGCGGCAGGCGAGGCTACGACATGGATGTCATCTGCAACGTTTGTATCTACAAAATGGTTGATCTGCGACACCAAAATGAACGCAGGCAAAAAATACGCAGGCTGATAAGAGAATTTGAAGAATTTTAACTTGGAGAGATGACAATGAAAGAAATTTCGCTTGATCTGATACCTGTGATTGAGATGTACCGCGAGACCAAGGATACTGACTTCTGGCACACGCTCCCGCACCCCGATTACTCACACGGCGTAGATGTGCATTTCCTTGAAAACGAAGACGCGCGCGGCGTTTTTGAAATCGCAGCCTATCCTTGCTACGAACACCGAGGGTCAATTTACACGGATGTAACCACCTTGCTTATGTCCAAGCGGATCGATATGCAAGAGACAGCCTGACGGCATCGGCTATGCAGGCATTGAACGAATGAAAGCCCTGTCCATGCAGGTCGGGGCTTCTGTATTGCGAAGGAGTTGAACCTATGGGACTGGACATCGGAATGGTGCATGAAATCGAGTGGACGCCGCGCCCCGGCTGGCAGTTCTGGGACTATTTGTCGCCTTATGCGCTTGATGTGGACGGCAACAGGCTGACACTGGAGAATGTGCGAGATGCGCTCGAGGATATGGAACGGGCTGACGGCGCCGATACCGACGACATTGAGCGGGCGCGCGATTTCGTTTGTTGGTGCGAGGATTACTGGCGCAAGCGCGATTACGAAGCTGAGGACGGCATCAGCATCGTGCTGAGCTACTAAGTCTATGCGACCTATGAGCAAGATGATTACGGGGCAACGCCATCTGGTAAGATAGCGAATGCAAAGGAGAGGCATTATGACTACGGAGACGGAGCGGCAGGAAGAGCAGACCTACGATACGGTGGCGGAGCGCACAGTGGCGATCGACGCTACGCAGCGGATGCTGGTAAGGCTTGTGCATGAAAACGGACGGCGCGCCGATGAGAACTACCGGATGCTGGACGCCAAGATTGACGGCAGCTACAAGGCGCTGGACGCCAAAATTGACAGCAGCTACAAGGTGCTGGACGCCAAGATTGACAGCAGCTACAAGGCATTGGACGCCAAGATTGACGGCAGCTACAAGGCGCTGGACGCCAAAATTGACAACAACTACAAGGCATTGGACGCCAAGATTGACAGGCTGATTCGTCTGTTGATTATTGTGGCGTTCAGTCTTGGTGGCATTATGCTTGCCGCGCTGATAACCCTGATAGTGTCTATATTCATCAGGTAGCGTTAACTCAAACGGCGATACACAGCCCCGAACGGAACGACACCGTTCGGGGCTTTTTGTTTGTCTATGAA
>VXRI01000041.1 GCA_009838595.1 Chloroflexota bacterium
GCCGAGCCAGGCGGGCAGCGAACCACCCAACGACTTCGATTTCCGAAACCTGCCGCCAGTCGATGACACGCCGCCCGTCAACGAGCGCGAGCCGCAGAAATATCCGAACCTCGATTCTAACCTCAATCGCCTGGCGGAGCAGGTCGAGGTTGGCGAGCTGTCCTTTGAGGCGGCGGCGTAACAAGCGCCACTGCACAGCGGCGAATCGGTCGCCGTCACGCTGTTCGTCGAATCGGGCAGCGCTGAAGGCATAGCCGACTGGCTCGAAGCGAATGGCGCATCCCCGCGCAACATCGGGGACGACTACATCGAGGCGTATGTCCCCGTATCGCTGCTAGGCGCGGCGTCGGAGCAAGGCGGCGTCATTGTCATCCGCACCATGATCCCGCCGCAGCCGATGCAAGGCAGCATCGTCAGCGAAGGCGCAGCGCTGCACGGCGCACCCGCATGGAACACAGCAGGCTACACCGGCGCCGGCGTGAAAATCGGCATCATTGACTTCGGGTTCGAGGGCTTCGCCAACCTGATGGGAAGCGAAGTGCCGGCAACCGTGCAGGCTAGGTGCTACGAAGACGTCGGGATGTACACATCGAATCTGTCAGACTGCGAGTATGACGGTCAGCATGGTACGGCGGTAACGGAAACTGTGTTCGACATAGCGCCGGACGCCACCTACTACATTTCTAATCCAGGATCCTGGGCTGACTTGCAATCTGCTACGAAATGGATGGTCTCCAACGATGTGGATGTGATCAATCATTCGATTGGCTGGGTATGGCATGGTCGTGGCGATGGCATATCATACTTTGCATCTAGCCCGCTCATTTCGGTGGATATTGCCGTAGATGGCGGTATTACATGGGTCAACGCTGCTGGCAATGGCGCGCTGAGAGCATGGTACGGCTCGTTCAACGACCCTGATGGAGATAATGTGCATAGCTTCGCTTCGGATGACGAATGTAACAGCTTAATGCTCGATCCGGACGATGAAATTCTAGTCCAGCTAAGATGGAGCGACATCTGGCTGGGCGCGAGCCGAGACTTGGACCTAACGCTTAACCGCGTAACATCCTCCGGTAATTTTCCTGTCGAATCCAGCACGGATAACCAATTCGGTGATATAGAGCACATACCGATTGAGTTGATTTCCTATACTTCGGAGTCAGGCGGAGAGTATTGCGTGGAAGTCAATCAATGGGGCCCAAATAGACCCGAGTGGATTCAGATGCAGGTATGGGGAATTCGTGAACTGGAGCATCATACCAATAGCTACAGCATATCTAATCCTGCCGAAAGCAGAAACCCCGGCATGCTCGCCGTCGGCGCTACACGATACAGCGACACTTCCACAATCGAGTTCTTCAGCAGCCAAGGTCCGACTCCGGACGGCAGGATCAAGCCGGAAATTGTGGGTGTGGACGGCGGACGAACAGCGATCTATCGCTCGGGTGAAAGTCCTGAGGGCCGCTTCTACGGCACGAGCCAAGCGGCTCCGCACATCGCGGGGCTTGCCGCGCTTGTCAAGCAGCGGAATCCGGATTATACACCTGTACAAATTGCCGAATACTTGAAGAGTAACGCTGAAGCGCGCGGCTCCGTTCCCAACAACACTTGGGGCTACGGCTTCGCCCAGCTGCCTAGCGATGTGACATCTATCATACCTACACCCACGTCCACGCCCACGCCGATATCCGCCGATGTCTGCATCTCAATGCTGACCGGCCCTGCGACGATAAACGGCTCGTGGAATGCGGACTGCCTCTCTTCGATGGCGGCTCCGGGCGGCGCGGGCGATCGCTACGCGCGGTTCTATACATTCACGCTCACGGGCAATACCCTTGTGGATGTCACGCTGGAACCTGCAACAAGCACTTCCTATCTGTACCTCCGCTCCGGGCATGGTCCGGACGGAGCGATAGTGGCGTCCGGCGGCAGTTCCACGATATCCGAACTATCGGAGGAACTTGTGGCAGGCGACTATACCATCGAAGCGACGACATACAATCCGAACGAAGTCGGAGACTTCACGCTGACGGTGCAAATGAAGGCAACGGTCACGCCGACACCCACTCCAATACCGCCGCCTCCCGCTCCGCCTGCGACAGACATCAAGGAAGCCGCCTGCGACGCCGATGACCTGAGTCATCTCGGCGACTATGAGTCTATCGTTGAGCGCGGTCCGTTTACATATCACACCAATTATAATGGAATCGTTCAGCAATATCTGAGCAGGTATGAAGCCACGACATCGGATGTCGCAATCGTATGTATCGCCACTAAGTACGACAGCATCGATAATGCGCGTTGGCACGGTCTGAATTACTCGACCGCGCTGACTGAATTCGCGGTTATCGTTGACGGTAACATAAACAACCATGCTCAGGCGTTCGCGGCAAATCAGATTGCTTATGACATGCTCGGCTTGCATGTGGATTATGTGCTTAGTGGCGAGGAGAGAAAATTAACCGAAATTAGGTTCATCGACGCGCGGAGTTTGACGGTAACAGTAGTCCGATTCATACACCCCGGCGCAGACGAATATCCCGATATTGAAGGTCCAGTGAGCGTAGCCGGGGAGATCGCGAACAGGTTGTTCTCGGCTTCCGGCGTAAACTCGCAGGGTGGGCAGGCGTTCGACGCGGCTGAAGCGCTGAAGTAGATACGCTAAACGAACAGGATGGACAGGATAGATAGGATACGGCATCAATATGCCAATCCGACATCTTGCCCATCCTGTATATCTGTGTAAATGTTTATGGGCAATGAGACGATTTCACAAACCACTAATGTTGTCATTCCGAACGCAGTGAGGACTCTGGAATCGTCGCATGCAAACCTGTTTCCAACTTTGGATTTTTCGCTTCGCTCGAAATGATAAGTATAAATTGCATTTGTGCAATCAGCTCAGATAAAAGTTGGCTTGGCATAATGCCAGTGTTGGCGGTGATGTTTGCGGCTGCGCTGTTCGCGGTGAGCTGCTCGAATGCGCGGGCGGATGTGCCGCCGGTGGAGCAGCGCGCGCAGGCGTTGAACCGGTCTATCATGTGTCCGGTGTGCCCGGGTGAATCGATAGACCAGTCGCAGGTCGCGCTCGCCGCGCAGATGCGCGGCATTGTGGACGAAAAGCTCGCGGAAGGCTGGACCGACGAGCAAGTGCGCGAGTTCTTCGTTGAACGATACGGACCCAGCGTGCTGCTGCAACCGCCGACCGAAGGCGTGTCCCTAGCCGTGTGGATATTACCGCCGGTGGGTATCGTCGCCGCGCTCGCCGTGTTCGTCTTGGTCGTGCGCAATATGCGCCGCAAGCCGGATTACGATGCGGGCGACATGAAATCCGCGCTCTCGGACGATGACTTGCAGGCGTACTACGACCGCGTGGAAGCGTCGGTACCCGATACTAACATCGATATACAGGGTAGGGATGGACAAGGAAGTTAAGCATGGTTGACGCAGGGCAGTTGGCGCTTGTGATTGCGATGGTGGTTACGGCGTATGCCGCGACCGCCTCGTTCGTGGGCGCATGGCAGCGCATACCGGACTTGACGGCGAGCGCGCGCTACGGCTTTTACTCCGTGCCAGTGTTGCTGTTTGTTTCTACGGCTGCGCTGGTGTACGCCTTCGTTACGCGCGATTTCAGCGTGCGCTATGTCGCAGAAAACAGCAATCTGGCGATGTCTCCCATCTACACCTGGGTCGCGTTTTACGCGGGTAACGCGGGGTCACTGCTCTACTTGGCGCTGGTGCTGGCGGTTGTATCCGCCATTGCCGTGTTGACGATACGCAAGCGCCTGCCGCACACCACGCCCTACGCGCTCGGCGTGATGGCGCTGATACTGGCGTTCTTCCTCGCCATAATGCTATTCCTCGCTAACCCGCTGGAACGCCTGCCGGTAACGCCGCCGGACGGGCAGGGCATCAACCCGCTGCTGGTGCATTTCGGCATGTTCATCCATCCGCCGCTGCAAATGGCGGGCTTGGTGCTGGTCGCTGTGCCATTCAGCATCGCTATGGGCGCGCTCGCGGCAAGGCGCGGCGGCCGCGACGAATGGGTCGATCTCGGCAGGCTGTGGGGCATGGTGTCGTGGCTGGTGCTGACGCTCGGGCTGCTGCTCGGAAGCTGGTGGGCATATACGATACTCGGCTGGGGCGGCTACTGGGCTTGGGACCCGGTGGAAAACTCCGCGCTGATGCCATGGCTCGCTATGACCGCTTTCGTGCATTCCATAATGGTGCAAAAACGTCGCGGGATGTTCCGCATGTGGAACATGGCGCTCATCATCACCGCGTTCACAATGGCGCAGATGGGCATGTTCATCAACCGCGGTGGTCCGGTTCCGTCCGTGCACTCGTTCGCGCAAAGCACAATGGGCTGGCTGTTCCTCGCATTCATGGCGGGGACGCTGCTCATATCCATCGCGGGCTTCATGTGGCGATACGACTCGTTGCGGAGCCGCGCGCGCCTAGAATCGTTCGTATCCCGCGAGAGTTCGTTCCTGGGGCAGAACATTCTGTTTCTCACAGTCGCGTTCGTAACGCTGTGGGGCACTATATTTCCTGTATTCAGCGAGGCTGCAGACGACACTGTGATTACTGTCGGGCGGCCGTTCTTCGACCGTGTGAATGGTCCGATTTTGCTTGTAATCATCGCGCTGATGGGTATAGGGCCGCTGCTGCCGTGGCGCCGCTCCACCACGCAAAGCTTGATACGGGCATTGCGCGCGCCGGTCGTCACCGCCTTGCTGGTGGTCGTCGTCCTGCTGGTCGTGGGCGTTCGTCAGCCGTTCGCGCTGCTTGGGTTCGCTGCCGTTGGCTTGGCGGTCGGCGGCATAGCCAGCGAGTGGTATCGCGGCACGCGATCGCGACACAGACGCGGCGAGGCGTATCCTATGGCGTTCCTGAACCTGCTGTCCGGCAATCGCCCGCGCTACGGCGGATACATCGTGCATATCGGCATATCCATGCTTGCGGTGGGTGTTGTGGCGTCTTCATTCTTCAGCGCGCAGCGCGACATCGTGATGCTGCCCGGAGATGTGCAGGCGTTCGGCGATTATACATTCAAGTATGTCGGCGCGGTGCACACGGTGCATACCGACAGAGCGGAGTCGATAGCGGCATTCGATGTGTGGAAGGGCGAACGGTTCGCGGGCAGGATGGAGGCGTTCCGCGCGTTCTACCCGACATTCAGCATAGCGTCCACGAAGGGCGCAATTCGCAGCACGCCCATCGAAGACTTCTACATCGTGCCTTCCGAGTTTGGTTCGGACGACCAAGCAGTGTTCCGTGTGCTGATAAATCCGATGGTCTGGTGGATGTGGGCGTCCGGCCCTGTACTGGCGCTGGGCATACTAGTCGGGCTTTGGCCCGCAAGGCGTCCTAATCCGGCGGTAGTGCGCGTGCCATCCGGCGCGCAGGCAGCGAGGGCATAGCGGACAATGCTTGTGCTAATCGCCGTGCTGCTGGCGCTGATACCTGCCGTCATCATAGCGTACCCATTTTTGCGTCGTGGCGAAAGCGCCGAGTGGCTGGACGACGAGAGTTCGCCGATGGCAACGCTGCAACGCCGTTGGGAAGCCGCGCTAGACGGTATCCGCAGCGCCGAGCTGGAGTACGCGATAGGCAGCCTAGCTGAAGAAGACTATCACTGGCTGCGCCGCCAATACATGCGAGAGGCGGCGATAGTTTTGCGCGCCATGGAACTAGAGCAAGAGGAAGAAGAAGCGCTCCTAACGCAGATCGAAACCGAAACACGCAGAGTAAGAGCGCGCGTGCTGGGGGAGGATAGGGAGGTTGCGGGGGAGTGATGGCGTTGCCCCTACGGGACAAGCTAGGTTTTGTTGATATTTGGTCTATGAGGCGTTTCAGATTTGAAAAGCATGTCTATTCCGTCATTCCTGTACGTGTTGACTAGGTTCGTTG
>VXRI01000295.1 GCA_009838595.1 Chloroflexota bacterium
ATGTTTCTTCTTCGGCGAACGTACTGAAATCTATGAAATTGCGGAACCGTGTTTGCGCCGGCGCATTCAGGGCGCGCAGACGGTGGTTAGATGGTGCTACGCAGGCTCGAACATCGGCAGTGAAACTTCACCTTCGCCTTGGTCTTGCCAGACCAGTTTGACGCGCATGCCGCAGTGGATGTCTTCCACCGGATTGTTGACGCCTACGATGTTCGTCATGATGCGGAAGCCCTCGTCGAGATCGACATAGGCTACCGCATAGGGGCCCAGGTCGGCGAACGCGGGATGGCGACTCTGCATTACCACGCTGAATGTGTACACTTCGCCTTCACCCTTTGATGTGCGCCAGCTCAGTCCGTCTCCGCCGCAGTGCAGGCAATACTTTCGCGGGTAGAACACGACCTCGCCGCTGTGGTCGCAGACTTGATATGCGAGCTCGTGCCGCTTTGTTGCCTCCCAGAACGGCTCGGTGTCCGGCTCTGGGAATCTGGGTAGTGGTCGCTGTCCTGCCATTTTTGTCTCCTAGGGAAGTCAGCCAGTTCATCAGTTTCTCAGTGGTCAACTTTGCGCCTCATCCTATATTATTCTCTCTCAGGGGGAAGGGATTCGCTCTAGTCGGCGGCGAGTATGGTTACGCCTGTGGCGTGGCGAGAGCCTAGCGCGCCGCCGTTGCCAACCGCGACCGCGAGCTTGGCGTCCGGCACCTGTGATGTTGATTCGCCGCGCAACTGCCGCGCAGCTTCGAACAGCAGGAATATACCACGCTCGCCGGGATGGTTCGATGACAAGCCGCCGCCGTCCGTATTCATGGCGGGCTTGCGCGGGTCGTCGAAGCCGAGATGCCGCTGGCTCACATATTCTCCGCCTTCGCCTTTGTTGCAGAAGCCTAAATCTTCGATCATGCACATCACCGTGATGCTGAACGAGTCGTATGCCATCAGAACATCGATCTCGTCCGGCGTAACGCCGGCGTCTGCGAAGGCGATGGGGCCGGACTGCGCGCCTGCGCTGACGGTGATGTCGCCGCCGTTCTCTCGATACTTCGTTGCCTCGCCCGTGCCGATAATCCACGCGGGCTTTTTTCGGCAGTTTGCGGCGACCTCCGGCGATGCGATGATGACCGCGCCGCCGCCGTCCGAAATCATGCAGCATTCAAGCAGGTGCAGCGGATGCGCTATCACGCGCGAGTCCAACACATCCTGTACGGTAATCTCGTTCACGCCCACGAACTCGAGGTCGGTCATTGCCTTGACCGCTTCAGGGTTACGCATCGCGTGCTTTCGCGTTACGACCGAGATTTCGGCGAACTGCTCGTCAGTCGTGCCGTACTGGAACTTGTGACGGCTCTTGACCATGCCATAGTTGGCAATGAGTGTTTGTCCCCAAGAATCTTCCATATTGCCTGCGGGAGTCGCCGGTCCAACGCTTGTGCCGCCTGCGGTGCCGATGTTGCGCCTGTCCGAGTGCGCCGTCGAGCCGTAAGTGAGCAGCGCGACTTCGCATTTGCCGGCGGCAATCATCTTGGCGGCGTGGTTGGCTTGGAACTCGTACGATGTACCGCCGACTGCTGTGTTGTCGATAACCCTTGGCTTGAGCCCTAGGTATTCGGAGATGCCGAGACCGCCGATGCCCTGGTGCGTGCCGGTGTCATAAACTGCGTCGATGTCATTGGCGGACAGCCCGGCGTCTTCGAGCGCCTTGATTGCCGATGCTGCCTTGATTTGCAGTGCGCTGGTGCCGGGCCCCACCACCCTTAGCGGGTACTCATGGATGCCGACTATCGCGGCTTCTCTGCGCTGAGGCATTGTTTTCCTCCGTTTGAGCGATGTTCATGGTGCTGATGTACAGGATGTCGATTGTCGTCATAGAACTTGAATGATTGGCGTCCATTCTGTTAGTGTGCGAAACGCCTAAGCAACGAATTGGGACGGCGAAAAGGTAGCACAAGCAGGCATTTCAGTCAACGCACGGGCAACGCATCTTCTCGAAGTGCACCGTCCGTTGAGAGTATGCCCTGTACGACCGAGTTTCACGCCACCTACGGGCATAGCCGTTAATTCATCATTCACACCTCACACAGAAAAAGTCCCCATTCATAAGAACAGGACCTGCAATTGCGGTTCATTGGGTAGAACTAACCGTAAAGGAGTTGGTCGTTGTCCTCGTAGTCCTGATACAGAGACTCAAGCGCATCCTTCACCGCATCCTCGATGAGTTCTTCAAGTTCATCACTGATATAATCTTCAATGGCACGCCCTGCCTCAGCTTCGTGCGTGATGTCGCCATCGTCAATCTTGTCCTGAAGGAACTCAACGCACTCGCCGGTAACCTTGTTCTCAATCACCTGCAACATAGCGCCCTTGCTAGGCTTGACGAAGTTCCTTGCAACCGAGTAACTGACACCGGCCGCCGTCAGTTCATCAATGAACTGGTCAATAGCCTCATTAACCGCAATTTCAGCCATGTCTTCAAACACAGCCTCATGCTTGTCAACCATGCGAGTGGCCCGCGCACGAGCGGTAGCATTCAACTTCTTCGTGATCTTAGGCGCACGCTTGTTAAAAAAACTTAATAGCCTGTTTGTACATCGCACGCAGGCAACCGCGAATAAAACTTTTCATAGTTTCTCACCTCACTAACTATTTGCTTTCATATAGAGCGACACCGCCGAGCAGGTCGCACCGAACGAACCGAAGACCATCGGCCCGATTTCCATAATCGCAATCCACATCCTCCGCATCTTATCGTATCGTCACTATCCATGCCTCTGCGCCTTGATAGACGGCGCGGCTGATTGTCATTCGTCACACACAGCGCCGAGCAGTAATCGCCGCGGCGGGTGTTATCGCGGTCCGTCCCTCATCGAGTAAAGCAAGCTCGCTCGCTGTTTCCTCCAAATAGCCTCCGAGCTGATGCTCTTCTTCCGACGACGTTCCAACGCCTTGAAAAGGTCCCAGCAGGTACTCATACATATCGGAAGGAGTACTGCCACCACTAATGGAGCCGCCAGCACCGGCAGAATTGTGTGACAGGCTATCGTCAACATTGACAGCCCAGACGACGACCCTAGCCATCGCCTTAAGGTCAGCGTCATCTTCTTCATCGCCGGGCAAGTAGAAGCGCCGCCGCGCAGGGTCGTCCCAATCTTCATCCACTAAGCAGACCGTACCTATAAGATTACCCATCAGAATGGGCAACAGTAGGTTAGTGTGTGTATGTGTCAATCATTTGTTATCTACATGTGCAAATTAGTCATATCCAGCCTGCCTTAAACCACAACAGCGCGAGCGAAGCGTCCAGCATCTCCTCACTCTTGGAGTAGCCTTTATGGTAATTTTTGTCATATTATTAACACAGTGTGGATGCATTGGATTCCTGCTTCCGCAGGAATGACGAGACGCAATTGTCCACAGAACTTAGAAAGGCAATGCCGAAAGGGATGACGATGAACAGCGTTGCGAACGCACTCCTCTGGCTACACATAGCCGCCGGTACGGTTGCGTTGCTGACTGCCGTCGTTGCGCTGCTGACCGCAAAGGGCGGTGTGAATCATGTGCGCGCGGGCAGAGTGTATGCCGTGGCGATGACGCTGGTTTTCCTGACCGCGGTGCCGCTCGCGCTGCTTGGTGCGGACATATTCCTGCTGCTCATCGCTTTCTTCAGCTTCTACTTGGTGTTCGCGGGTTGGCGGTTCGCGAAGAATTATAGCGGCAGCGCGCAGCCAGTCGATTGGATTGCTATTGCAGTGATGGCGCTGACGGCGTTGCTGATGTGGTGCTATGCTGCGTACATTGCAATGCAGGGAAGCGGCCAGTGGGTTACGCTGGTGATTTTCGGAGCTATCGCGCTTGCGCTAAGCGTTGTGGACGCGCGATATTACCGTACTGCAACAATGCCCAGAGTGCAGCGCATCCAACGGCATCTGACGAACATGCTGGCAGGCACAATCGCCACCGTAACCGCCGTGCTAGTGGTGAATGTGAGCGTGGAACCTGTGTGGATTCCGTGGATTTTGCCCACTATAGTCATAACGCCGCTTATAGTATGGTGGAACATCCGCGTAGCACGACAGTCGGCGCGGAGACGAAGCACATGACATTGAAACGCCTTGCTTGAATTCCTGAGCATGCGTTTCAACTGGTGGCGATTTAGCATATGGATGTAACGGCATAACAGGGTCTTTCGGTTGTCACTCTGAACGAAGTGATGGCTCTTAAGTCGCTGTGTGAAAACAAGGCAACCCGTACTCAGCGATTTTAGATTTCTTGCTCCGCTGGAAATGACATAGCAGAGGAATACAATAACTGAAAGATCCTGATTGGCACACTTAATATAATGCACACTCTATATTAAGTGTGGTAAGATACTAAGCCGCCGGTAAAGTGTGTTGAAGAGGATGCAGAAGCGAAGTCAATCAGGAGGATAGCATGCTAAACGTGAAATATATGCTCGGACTGTATCAGGCAATTGTGGCAGTGGCGGTCTTTGTGTTCTTTAGTTTCAGCCATGTCTATCGGCTAGTCATTCCTGTGGAAATAGGCGCCGTTACCATATGGTGGTGGCTAGATATACTAATGCTGCTTGGGCTATTGATGGCGCTTGTCGTATCATTCCGACGCAAGCGTGCGCTTGATCAGTCCGAAAGCGATAGTGGGCTAACCCGAGAGTATTTTGAGGCAAACCTGCTGTTCTGGGCGACCATTGTAGCGATACTCTGGTTCATCCGCTCGTGGTTCGCGTTCGTCCTGAACTTGGAAAACGACTTCGCATGGTGGACGGAAATCGACACGCTGGTGATATTAGTGTTGTATCCTTCTGGCAGTTATCTGATGAAACAAGCGAAGAATGGGGATTAACTGAGGATTAATTGATGAGAATCGGACTCCTAACGGACACACACCTGCCGAATATGATACGTGACTTAGACGAGCTGGGACCTGAACCGACCGAGTTCTTCAGCTCGGTTGACCTGATACTGCACGGCGGCGACCTGATATACACGCGCGTGCTGGACTGGTGCGAGCAGTTCGCGCCAGTGCTGTGTGCCACCGGCAACAACGACCCTTACGAAGACCATCGTTCAAAAGAAGTGCAGACGCTCGAAGTGGAAGGCTGGCGCATTGGCATGGTGCACGAATTGGGTGAGCATCGCCCGATGGAGAAGGTGCGCGCGAAATTTCCCACGCCAATGGACATCATGATAGGCGGGCATACGCATCAGGAAACGCTGTACGAACGCGAGGGCGTGGTTATTATGAACACCGGCAGCCTCACATTCCCGCGCCACAAAGAATTGCGGCTAGGCGGCGTTGGCTTGCTAGAACTCACGCCCGGCAGCCTGCGCGCCGAAGTCATGCCGCTAGGCGAAACGACCGGCCGTCCCAATCCCTGCGAAGCGCTTTCGCTGAACATTACGCGAGAGGGCTGAACCCGGTAGCTCGGTAAGGCTGAATAGTGCATGGGACGGGTCAGTTGAACATGGTAAGGGAAAGCGGCATCGCCTGGGCGGTGCCGCTTTCTTGTGTCATTGTTATAAAGCGCTACTGCGGTTCAGCGCGCTTATGTCGCGTTTGACCTTGAGGGACTCATACGCGCATGCGTTGCATCGTTACGCGGCTGCGTTGGCTGCGGCAAGAGCGGCGTCAAAGTCGGGCAGCTGCGCTATCTGCGGCACGTATTCCACATGGCGCACGACATTGTCCTTGTCCAGTACGAAGACCGCGCGGGCGAGCAGCCCGTTTTCCTTCACATGAACGCCGTAGCTATCGCCGAACTCACGCGACTTGAAGTCGGACGCAGTTTCCACGTTGTCCACCTCGTTAGCGCCGCACCAGCGAGCCTGCGCGAAGGGCAGGTCCATACTGATGGTC
>VXRI01000360.1 GCA_009838595.1 Chloroflexota bacterium
CATTCGACCAGTGCTGGGCTTCGCGGAATGTGTTCGTGGCGGAATCCTTCGAAGAAGCGCAAGAGTTGGCGGAGTACGGTTTCGCACGAGAGCGCAAGCACTTCGGCGAGGCGAGGCGACTGTTCAACCCTGGCGGCGGTCCAACGCAACAAGGCAGCGGCACATCTTCAGCAAGGGAAAGTCTGGAAATGTCGTTCATAATGGGAACGCCAAGCCAAGTGGCAGAAAAGCTAATGGCGTTCAAATCCGCCGGTGTGCCTAACCTGATGCTAAAGTTCAACACTGGGCAGATGGAGCCGCAGAAGGTGCGGGCGTCGATGCGGCTATTTGGCGAGAAGGTAATGCCGCTGCTGAAGTGATGGTGATAATTGCCTTGGTGGAGGTAATAGCATGCTGCGCGGTGCATTCTAGCGCGGATATATCTCGCAGCAACAGATACATCATCGCGCTCAGTCATTCAGAAACGCCGTAAGGAATCTGAAATCATAAACTAGCAACGCACCAAGATTTCAGATTCCTTGCTTTGCTCGGAATGACATGTTTGCAACAGCGCTGCGTGTAAAGCGAATTCGGGGCGCCCATCTCGCTATTGCAAAATCGAACCGCCTACAATACCGCTTCCGCAATGCCTTCCAAGCTGGCTATGCACTCTTCCTCCGGCTCGGTTGGCAGGCGCACCATCACGCGGTCGGCGCCGGCCTCCTGCAGGCGTTCTATCAGCTCGCGGTCGGCGGGTTGCCCGTAAACGGATACGCTGATAGACGAAGGGTCCCTGCCCGCAGCCTCCGCGAGTTCGTTGATGGTTGCGCGGCCTTGTGCCACCTGATCCGGTGTTACGCGGTTGGGCATCCAGCCGTCGCCGCAGTCCACGACGCGCTTGAATACATTGCGCGCCATGCCGCCAATCAGCACCGGCGGATGCGGCCGCTGCACCGGCCGCGGGAACGAATATACTGGCGGAAAGTCGTAATACTTGCCGTGGTATTCGCTTTCCACCTTCGTCCAGAGTTCCTTCATCGCCAAAACAGACTCGCGCGTCTGCGTCCAGCGATGGTCAAAGTCCGCGCCCATAATCTCGGCTTCCTCTCGATGCCAGCCCGTGCCTATGCCGAACAGGAAGCGCCCTTTGGAGTACATGTCAAGCGTCGCGACTTCCTTGGCGAGCAGCAGCGGGTTGCGCTCCGGCACAAGGCAGATGCCCGTGCCGAGCTTCAGTGTGGTCGTAACCGCAGATGCCCGCCCGAGCGCCACGAACGGATCGACGATGTCCGCATAGACCTTCGGAATTACGCCGTCAGCCGAGCCGGGCCAAGGCGAACTGCCGTTTACTGGCAGAATGGGATGTTCAGGCACCCAGAAAGACTCGAATCCAAGCTCTTCGGCTCGCTTGGCGATGACTGCGACATCGGCAGAATAATCAGTTGGAAATGTGGATATTCCTATGTTCACGAAACTGCAACCTCCTCAAAGTTTCGTGCATTATACCTTACATTCTGAACAACCTGAACATCTCGAATGTCGATGAGAGATTGACAAGAATGCGATAAAATATACACCGTGACTATTTCCGACATTATTCGGGGGAGCGCGATTCCGTTGGAGGTTATTTCGGGCATTCACGCCATTCCGGGCACGCACATATCGCGCGTGTACCTAATTGAAGACGACGAGTTGAGCTTGGTTGACACCGGCATGCCTTGGAGCGCGGGGCGTGTCATAAAGTACATTCGCAGCATCGGCAGGCGACCGGACGAGCTGAGCCGCATACTGCTGACGCACAGCCACCCCGACCACATCGGTGGCGCGCCGGGCATCCTTAAGCATAGCGGCGCGAGGGTGTTCGCGCACCAAGCAGACTCACGCCAGCGCTACGGCAATTGCCGCACGCTCAACTACATGGGCATATTCGGAGCGTTGGATGTGACGTTGCCGTTCTTCTATCGCACGCGCTTGGACTGCCTTGTGGCAGAAGACGACTTGATACCCACTGCCGGCGGCATTCGCGTGCTGCACACGCCGGGGCATACGCCCGGCAGCGTCTGCTACCTGCTAGAGCGCGAGGGGCTGCTGTTCAGCGGGGACACGATTTTCGCGGGACACGGCAGGGTGAGCCGTTCGCTGCCTTTCCCCGGCACGGACACCGCGCAATATAAGCAGTCGGTCGAGCGCCTTGCCGCGATGGACTTCGATATACTTTGCGGCGGACACGGAGAGCCGCTCGGCGGCGGCGCGTCCAAGGCACTGTGCATTCTGTTGCAACGCAAGCCTAATCCGCCGACATGGCGCGAGTTCTTTTTCATGCGTTTGCCGAGACTTCTGCTGCTGCATCGCAGCCGGAACGCCGAAGATTGCGAGACCGACTAGCGCGCCTGCTGCACTTCCAGCACCTTAAGCAGTTCTTCCACTGCGGCGTATGCGTATGCCACATATTCGCCGGGTGGCAGGTCGAGTTCCGCCATCTCTTCCGGCTGCTCCACGCCGCCCATCTCAAACGGACCGGGTATCATCCGCAGCACCAGTTCGCGCAGCTCGCCGTCCGGACACACGACGACGCAGCCGTTGTCAGGGTTGGATGCGCCGCCCGGCTCGACTTCTATCGCCTGTATCGTGCTGACTCCCATGAAGTTCGGGAACGGGTCAAGCACCGCTGCCAATTCGGCGAGCAGCTTGTTCAGTTCAAGCGTGGCGCGTTGCATCACCGCATCAGCGACCGCGCGCTTTATTAGTGGGTCAATTTGCGTATCGTTCATTTTCTCGCACCTGCGTAATGCAAAAGTATTAGATCTGAGATTCATCCTGCCCTTACCCGCCCCCGTCAAGGGGTAAGGGCAGTGTGGGTGTAAATATGAACATAATGCGGCTTAACCGAGAATATATCTCTTTATCTGCTGTCGAATTTGCCGTATAATGGGCGTTGCGTCTCATGGGCTTGTTTCCTGAGACAGTGCGACGGAACAGGACGGCAACGTAGCTCAGGGGTAGAGCGGACGCTTCATAAGCGTTAGGTCGGTGGTTCGAACCCACCCGTTGCCACCACTACCCTTTCCCCTGCCATTTCTTCCTACATTTTCGCTTACTCGCCTGTTCGCAAGCAAGCAGACGGAGTTCTCACGCCTTCTCGCAATGGATGCATAAGCGCACGATTGACTGATGCGCGGGATATTCAGCCTATCCTAACCTTCCCACATCAATGGTGCGTTCATCGGGCAAAATGTGTGTGGCCAGGGAACTTGCCACTTATGTCTATCCCGATTACTGTGTCGTGGCTTTCTCTTGCAGGTACGGGTTCTTGCGACCTTGTCAACTTTTGGTTCGGTCTCTGATGAGCTTAGGCATGGTGGCAAATGCTAAAATGCGGTCTTTTGAGACATAGATTCCTATAGCCCGCCCCGCGGACTCACCCCTCTATTGTGCCACTTCCATAAGATTTCCTGCACTGCCTGAAATGACAAGTGCAGCGGCTCGCAATAATATCCTTTCACCGTCTGAGTTCACGATTCATTGTTCTGAAGACAACGCCACACACCCTTCGCTAGTAGAATGTGGAGCCGCGTGTGCGCTAGAATATGTATGATGCTTATGCCACGCCGCTTGGCTGTTGCGATTCCTAACCGATGCGTTTTGCAATCGTTCTAATAGGCGAGTGAGACGGCTGGATTTCTGGGTGGAGATGGAGTGGATGTTGAGATATTTTCGTTCTGTGGGGCTGCTTCCAAGATTCCTGCTGCCCGTGAGATTGTTGTTCGTTGGGCTGCTGGCGGGCGCTGGGCTTGCTCTGTCCGCGCTGCCCATACTGACCGGCAACACTGCATCGGCGCAGACGCCCGGCGGCATTGAGCTGCTTTCGACTGAGGTTACCAGCGAGTTTCAAGAAGGCATTCGCTTCGCAGTTGAGGTGCGATCGTCGGTTGAAATCGACGAGATTGCGGTGAGATTTCGCATCGGGCAGCGCGACATCGCCGCGTATGAATACCTCGAAGTAGAAGCGAAGGATGGCGACAGCGTAAGCGCGTCTGCCTTCTACCGTACGAATACGGCAGCGCGCTACATCGCGCCCGGCACGATCATAACCCATCACTTCGAGGTTACTGATATTGCCGGCACGCGCTTGGAGACGCCTGAGACCGAGTACATCTACCACGATGACCGCTTCGAGTGGGACGAAATCACCAACGGTATCGTTACTGTGTCATATCATGGACCGGTGAGTTTCCGTGCGCAGGACATCCTGGACGCATCGGTGCAAACCCTGGAGACGATGGGTCCATTGCTCGGCGCCGGCGTGGACGACCCCATTCGCATCACAATGTACAACAATTGGCAAGAGATGCGCCCAGCATTGCCGCCCGCGAGCGAAGCCACCCGCCGCGAGCTTATCACCGAAGGGCAGGCGCATTCTCCGGAGGGTGTGCTGCTTGTTCTCGGCGGCGCAAGAAGTGCGAGCGGCGTCACATCGCACGAAGTGACGCACATTCTCGTTCACCGCGCGGGCGAAGGTTCGCTCGGCAGAGTTCCCAGCTGGCTAAACGAAGGTCTCGCCGAGTTCGGCAACATACAGCCGGGCACATCGTATGACAACGCCCTGGCATTTGCCATCGAGCACGACAGGCTGCTCCCCATCACCGCTATGGAAGCACCGCCCGGCGATCCGCAGGATGTGATTATTTTCTATGGGCAGGCGCGCAGCATCGTACAGTACATGATTTTTGAGTATGGCCCCGAAAGTATGCGAGAGCTTATGGCGACCATCAAGAGCGGCAAAAACACGCGCACCGCTGTGCAGGAGGTCTATGGCGTAACGCTCGTCGAACTGGAAAACGAGTGGCGCGCGCTGCTCGGCGTGGAACTTCGGCCATCGCCGGACCAGGCGAACGCGCTGCCGACGCCATTGCCCACGCCAAGCCTGACACTGCTGTCCATCGACCAGTTACGACAGCAGGGCAGCGGCGGCGCGACACCAGTGCCAGCCGTTGCAACCGCCGCGCCCGAACCAACGGCAACCCCGCTGCCGACAGCCGCGCCAGAACCCACCGCACCGCCTACCGCAGTGCTAACAACGCCGCCAGCAGCACGCGCAGAACAGGTAGCAGGCACGGCCGTAACCGCCCTTAACGAAATCGACCGCGAATCCGCCGAACAGGGCGGTGGCTCATGCGGCGTGCCAACGAACAACGGCGCGGTGGAGATGTCGTCTGTCGCGCTTCTTGCGGGTATGGCGTGGCTCTGGCTCTGGCGTAGAAGACAATAGACAGCTTCGCGCGTGAAGATGGTGAACGGAGCGGCGGCTTGCGTGGGAGCCAATACTCAACGGCGCAGTGGAATGGCATTGGTAGTCCTGCTTGCGCTCTTTGCATATATATGGTTTCTATGGCGAAATAGACGAAAATGGATAGATTGGAAGTGGTTGGGAATGGGAATGAAGGTGCATGGATGCTAGAAAACGAAGGTGATTGGCTGCGCGCTATCGAGAAGACTTGGGTCGTGCGCTTTCCGCGGCAGAGTCTGGCGACATTCGGCGTCACGAACATCCGGTACTTCGTCGTGACGGAGCCGGTCTATCAGGCGATGATGCCGGATCAGCGCGAGGGCGTAGTTCGCACCGGGCAGGTCGTCGCGGAAAAACCTGCGGTTGTTACGCCGTTTTACGCTTCAAACTTAGACGGATTCAGCGACGGCGCGTACGAATACTTGCAGCGCGTTATGCAAAAGCACGGACCGAACAGCCCGGGCATCCTGTACCAATATAGGAACCAGTCCGATGGGATGGACATTCTAAAGGGCGCGCCCGAGGAGATTGAGCACCGCATCAGAGACGACTTGGACGAGCGAAGACAGGAGCTCGCCGTCGTGAGGGTGAG
>VXRI01000032.1 GCA_009838595.1 Chloroflexota bacterium
GTAGCAGCATAGGTCTGAAAAATGTGGCAAGCGGTTATCATAGACTGCGAATAGGTTGTTTGCGTAATTATCTCCCAATTCACCGCGTAGTTGTCCTCCGCCAAGAAACGGCGGATTGCCCACGATGAACTCTGCGTCGGGCCATTCGGGTTCGACTGCGTTGCCGTCAGTGTCGTAGTCCAGAATCGCGTCCATCCGCCGTATGGTGTCGAGTGGCGTCAGTATCGGGTCATACTTGTACGCGAAACCGTTGGTCTGATGCCACTGGATGTAGCCAATCCAGAGCGCAGTTCGGGCAAGCTCGGCGGCGTAGTGGTCAATCTCTATGCCCGCCATCTGGCTGGGGTTCACCTGCGGCGTCAATCCATGCCAGTCCTGTTCAGCGCCGTAGTCCATCACCTGCTTTTCGAGGTCAAGCAGCGAGCGCATGGCGATGTACAGAAAATTGCCGCTGCCGCACGCGGGGTCCAGCACGGTTACGCCTGCCAAGCGTTCGCGGAAGGCATCGAGGGCGGCGCGCGCTTCGTCGTTCTTGCCGCCTGCAACGAGATTGTCTATCTTCTGCTTTGCCTCTTCCCATTCGCGGCGCAGCGGCTTCATAATCACAGGCTCTATCACCAGCATAATGTCGTCCGCGCTCGTGTAGTGCGCGCCGAGCCGCGAGCGTTTTGTGGCGTCCATCACGCCCTCGAAGAGCGTGCCGAAAATGGATGGCTCAATATCGCGCCAATTCTTGCCCACAACTTCGACAAGTCTTTGCAGCGACACTTCACTCAGTTCCATGGTATCCGAATCGTTGAACAGGTCGCCGTTGAAACGAGCGATGGAGTCTGCGCCGAACAAACCTCCATCTGCCATCTGGCTGAACAAGTTCTTCACGGCGGCGTCAAATACATCGGGGCTGCGGAACTGCTTGAGTACAATGTCGCTGAACAGATTACCTTTAAGCAAGCCTGCGCTCTCTGCGTACAGGCAGAAGACAATCTGGTTCAAATAGCGCGCCAGCCGCTCGCCGCCGCCGCCTCGCGCTTCCATATCTTCGACAATCCTGCCAAACAGTAACGCCGTCTCTCGCGTAACCTGTTCTACGGTGCGTTCCGGCTCGAACGCCTCTGGATCGAAGAATATGCCGCGCAGTTTGCGTAACTGCTCAGGGTCGCCCAGTTCCGCAATCGGAATGTCGTGGACGACCGTCTCTTTATCGCGGAAGTTCGTCTGTATCCGTATGAGTTGGAAGGATGAGACGACAAGCAGCGGCGGCGTTTTCAGATAGACTTGATAGCGGAGAAGCTGGTCGAACGCACCCGGCAGCTGCGTTTCAGCCCCCTTGAACTCCCAGCCAAAGCAGCCCTCAAGGTAAGCGTCTGCGAACCCGCCCGGCACAAACTTCTCGAATGTGAACCGCTCAGGCTCGCCGAACTCTGCCGGGTCCGGGTGTCCTACGACGCGCAGCAGGTCGAGAAACCACATCTGCGCCGCCTGCTTCTCGCCGAATGTGGTGTTGCGCCACTTCTGTATGAAATCAGGCGGCAGCATTGTAGGATTTGAAGTTACCACGTCTCTGTCCCTTGGCTCGCCATTATTGATAAACATATTAACATGAGCCGCTTGCCCCATTCTGCTCATCTCCATTTGACTATCCCACGACCCCAACATACAATCATCCCCGACCCCGAACTAACACCAATCTTGAAATCACGAGGAGAAACAACATGGCAACCGTAGGCTCTGGCGACTACCAGTATGAACGAGTTCCCGAGTGGCCGAATATGCCCAAGTATTGGGCTTTCGGCGCGGCGTCGGACGGCGCGGTGAACTCCAAGGACGAGGTGTATATCTTCAGCAGGGGCGCGCATCCGCTGACTATCTGGGACACGGACGGCAATTTCATCTCGTCTTGGGGCGAAGGCACTTTCTCGGCGAATCCGCACGGCATCTACATCGCGCCCAACGACAATGTATGGCTGGTTGACCGCGATTTCCATATCGCCACGGAGTACACCCCCGGCGGCGAGACCATCCGCACGCTCGGCAATAAGCTCGCGCCGTCGCCGTCGTTCCAAGGCATGCCGTTCAACATGCCGTCGGGTCTCGCCATCGCGCCGGACGGCAATATGTTCGTCTCGGACGGATACGGCGGACACCGCGTCCACAAGTTCAGCGCGGACGGCGAGCTGCTGCTGTCGTGGGGTAAGCAGGGCACGGGACCCGGCGAGTTTGCGCTGCTGCACAACATCTGGGTGGATGAGCGCGGTAGGGTGATTATCGCCGACCGCGAGAATAACCGCATTCAGCTGTTCGACGGCGAGGGCAATTTCATCGAAGAGTGGACGGATATGCAGTCGCCGGGCGACCTGTGGATTCAGGACAGCATCGTATATGTGGTGGAGCAGGGCGCGGGAACGGGCGTGAGCGTCTGGACGCTGGACGGCGAGCTGTTGTCGCGCTGGCGTGGCAGCGACGAGGGTGCGGCGGCGGGTAGCGTCATCGGCGGACACGGCATATGCGTGGACTCGCAGGGCAGCATCTATGTAACCGAAATCGGTCAAGGCGAGCGAGTTTCCAAGTTCGTGAGGGCGTAATCCCTGCCTTACACCGACGGATAGGATGGGCAGGATGACGCGCAGGACCGGATAGAGGACTGGCACACTGACCAACCGAACTACCGACATACTGCGGCGCGCGACAAACGCGCTGCTGAACATCGCGCTGCCGGAGCGGTGCGTTGTCTGCGGGCGCGAAGGGCGATATATTTGCCACGCCTGCGAGGTCGAGTTGCCCGCGATGGGGCGTCCGTACTGCTTCGTGTGCGCCGCGCCGAAAGTGCCGCAGCTGTGTGATTCGTGTCGCAGCAGCGCGCCCGCGTTCGACAGCGTGAGAGCGCCATTCGAGTTTCGCGGACCGGCGCGGCGAATCGTCCACGACCTGAAGTTTGGGGGAGTGGGAATCGCCGCGCCGTATGTCGCGCGCCTGCTCGCGGGCTACCTTCGGAGCAACCCATATCCTGCGGACGCATACTGCCCTGTGCCGCTGCATTCGCGCCGCGAGCGCAATCGCGGCTTCAACCAGTCCTCGCTAATCGCACGCGAGCTGAGCGCGCTGACAGGCGTTCCCGTGGAAGAAGACGCGCTGCGCCGTTCGCGCCATACGCCGCCGCAAGTCAGCATGGACACGGCAGGCGCGCGCCATCGCAACATCGCCGGCGCCTTCGAGAGCGCCGCCAGCGCCAACGGCAAGCGATACATCCTCATCGACGATGTGGTAACCACCGGCAGCACCATGTCCGCCTGCGCCGCCGCGCTCAAAGACGCCGGCGCAACGCATGTCTGGGGCATTGGGTTCGCGCGGCAAGGGTCGTTTGGAGATGACGAGGATAATGATAGAGGCGATGGCGTAAGCGGGGTGTGGGTGTGATAACACTCATCCAGTTTTTCGTGCGTGCTTCTCACGCCGCTTATGGGCGCAGTCCGTGCAATTTGCCATCCCAATAGCAATCGTTGCCCTTGTCGCCGTTCGAGCAGGTCGTATATTTGAATTTAGCTCTATTGGCACCAGTCGCGCCGGTAAAATCGGCGTGAGAGAGATCCGCTCTGATGAAGTTCGCGTTCTCAATATCTGCGCCGATGAACTTTGCAATCCTCAGATCTGCGCTTTCGAAATTCGCATCTTCCGCGTCGGCATTTATCAGGCTTGCGCCGAGCATCTTCGCCCTATCAAATTTGGCGTTTCTCAAGTTCGCATTGTTCAGGATGATATTCTCCATCTCCGCGGAATTGAAGACGGCGCGCACCGCATTTGCCCCGGTAAAGTCTAGCCCTTTCAGCTGCGCCTCTACGAAGCTGGCTTTCTGAATGTTCACTCCCCTAAATATGGGCGGCCGGTCGAAGAAGAATTCATCGAAATTGACCTCCTTTAGGATAGCGCCCGTTAGGTTCGCGCCCTCCAACTTTATGCCTTCTACATTCGCCCGTGTCAGATCCGATTCGGATAGATCTGCGTTCGGGAACTTGGTTCGATATAGCGTGGCTCGCGTGAAGTTGGCGCCTTGGAGGTTTGCCCCTGTGAGTTGACTGTGGGAGAGGTCCGCTTCCTCGAAGCTGACTCCGGCGAGTTGCGCCCCTAAGGGGAACACGACCTTCTTGAAACTAGCCTCCATGAAAGACTCAATGCCGGATATGTCGGCTTTGTCAAAGCCCGTGGCGTTGTCGAAGATGGCGCCTTCGACATTTGCGCCGGTCAGGACAGCATTCGTCAATGTGGCATTCTTTAGATTGGCGTTCTTCAGGTTCGCGCCCTTCAGCGATGCACTCGTCAGGTTGACGAACGCAAGATCGACGCCTTCCAAGTTCGCGTCGTCGAGTCTTGCGTCAACTAGCCTCGCGCCTGTGAGCCCGTTGATGTTCACAATTGTCTTTATGTCCATGCCAGTCAGTCTGCACCCGTTCAAGTTGGCGCCTGGACGCAGGTTACGACATCGTTGTGTGTCAGCGGCACTCGGTGCGGTAGGAGTGGGCGTGTGAGTGGGTGCCGGCGTTGGAGTGGGCGTCGGGGTGTCCGTCGGCGCTGGCGTGGGTGTTTCAGTGGGAATGAGCGTCGGCGTGTTCGTCTGCACGGGCGTGGGCGTCTTTGTAGGCGAAGGCGTGAATGTAGGGCGCAGCGTGGGCGTGCTGGTCGGCATTGGGGTATATGTCGGTGTGCTGGTGGGGCTTGGCGTGTTTGTAGGCACTACGACAGCAGGAAGTGGCGTATTCGGCCGCACAGGCGTTGCCCTAGGTGTGAGCGTTGGTATAGGTGTGCTCGTTGGTGGGACGAACGGAACTACCGCCGCGACCGGCGGCGCGGGAGGTGCAGGCTGTGCGGGAGGTGCAGGCGGCGCGGGCGGCACCGGAGCCGGCGCAGCAACTGACGGAGGAGATGGAGCCGCCAAGAGAGCCCCCATGGGGTTGCCGAGCAATAGGAAAATCACGAATACGGCGGTTGCGGCAGCCAGCAGCGACCACACGAGCACCTTTCGTCTGCTGCGCGGCTGAGGATCGGGAGGAGTGGAAACAGGCGGCGGCGGAACGGGCCGCCGAGGCGCGGGTGGTTCAGGTTTAATGGGACCAGGCTTCGGCTCGCCGGGCTGTGCGTCTTCGTGGTAAGGGAATGAGTCAATGCGGATTGTCTGCTGCCGCGCGCACCATGTGCAGGCGGTATTGTTAGGAAAATACCAGTGGTTTGGGTTGACCGCGCACTGCTGCAGGGATTCTATTGCTTCATCCAGAGCGTCTGCCCACTCTCTGGGGGATGGCCGCAGATGCGGCATTGCATGCCCTTCATCGAAGCATCTGCGAAACAGGTCTCTCAAACTGAGAGGCAGCGATTCCCAGGGCACTCCGCCACGAGGGGGCTGAAGAGGGATGGTCAGAAGAGGTCTGTTGCGATGGAGAAAGTATCCGCGCTCTATGCAAGCTTCCACGTGCGGATTTTCGTCATCGCCTGTGTATTTGCCCCTGAACGGGTGCGCTCCTTCCATCAGAAGCTGATATATGACTACCGCCAGCGCGAAGTTGTCATGATGCACATTTCTGTCAACATCGGCGAATACCTTCCCTTGCAGTTCCGGCGGCGTGTATTCCGGTTTTCCCACGCGGCAGCGGTGGACGATATTGGGCGTCCTGCGGCTGTCGGTCACTTGAAACGAATCTGCGTCTATGAGTGTTACCTGATCGTTTTCGGTGATGTACGCATTGGATTCGTTAATGTCGCCCACAAGATAGGTATAATTGATGCCGTGCAACCTATCGAGCGCTATGGCGATGCTCTTGGCCACTGAACAGAGGTTGCGATAGT
>VXRI01000402.1 GCA_009838595.1 Chloroflexota bacterium
CAATATGCCGCGCTCGAAGCAATAGTCGGTTCTCAAGACGCCCCGAACAGCATGGTCGAAGAGTTCGCGCGGCGGCGGCACATCATCGTTGACGGGCTGAACGCGATAGACGGCATTCGCTGCGCCACGCCAAAGGGCGCATTCTACGCTTTCCCCAACATCGAAGGGACCGGGCTAAGCAGCAGAGAATTCGCAGACCGCGCGCTGCAAGAAGCGGGCGTCGCGTGTTTGGCCGGCGAGTCGTTCGGGCAGTTCGGC
Organism: Chloroflexota bacterium; assembly: GCA_009838595.1. Taxonomy (GTDB): domain Bacteria; phylum Chloroflexota; class Dehalococcoidia; order Lucifugimonadales; family JADFKI01; genus Bin90. The sequence continues at coordinate 259 of VXRI01000402.1, forward strand.
AACGGCTTCGTGCGTTTCTCTTTCGCCAACTCGGTGGAAAACATCGAAGAGGCGCTGCGCCGGCTCGACCGCTTCGTTCAATCCCTTTAACGCCGCCCTTCACCACACCGTGGGCAACCGTAATGCGCACATTCAGACTGGCACTGGCACAGATGAACGCCACCGTCGGGGATTTCGACGGCAACGCCGAGCGCATAATCGAGGGCGTCCACGAAGCGCGCGAACTCGGCGCGGATCTTGTCGCTTTTCCCGAACTCGCGCTGCCTGGCTACCCGCCTGAAGACCTGCGGCTCAAGCCACAGTTCATCCATTAAAACCACGACCGCATTGCCGCGATTGCCGCCGAGTGTCGTGGCATCGCCGCCATCGTGGGCTACATAGACTCCGATTTGGACATCTATAACGCCGCCGCGTTCATCCACGATGGACGGATTGTTGACACATACCGCAAGATGTACCTGCCGAATTACGGCGTGTTCGACGAAGACCGCTACTTCGCCGCGGGCAGCGAATGCCCAGTTTACACACTCAACGGCACGCCCGTCGGCGTCAACATATGCGAAGACATCTGGTATGCGACAGGGCCGGCGGTCGTGCAACGCGCAGCCGGCGCGGAAATAATCGTGAACATCAATGGCTCGCCGTTCCACGCCGGCAAGCGCGCCTTCCGAGAGAAGATGCTCGCCACCCGCGCCGCCGACAACGGGCTGTTCGTGGCGTATGTCAATCTTGTCGGTGGGCAGGACGAGCTCGTCTTCGATGGCGGCAGCCTCATCTTCGCGCCAGACGGCAGCATCATCGCAGAGGCGGTGCAGTTCAAAGAGCGGCTGCTAGTCGCAGACCTCGATGTAGAGGCAGTATTCCGTTCGCGCTTGCGAGACCCGCGCACCCGCAAAGAACGCGGTGCAGACCTTGCGCACATCGGCACACCTGTCAAAGTCGCGGTATCGGACTATGCAGATAGGGAAGACACACCTGCACTGCCCACGGCGAACAAGTGCCTGCCTGCCGATAGGAAGACATACGACGATGTTGCGGAAGTCTATGCCGCGCTGGCGACCGGCACGCGCGACTATGTGCGCAAGTGCGGCTTCAGCAAGGTGCTTATTGCCCTTTCCGGCGGCATCGATTCCACGTTGGTCGCAGCAATCGCCACAGACGCGCTCGGCAACGAAAATGTCGTCGGCATCGCAATGCCCTCGCGCTATTCATCAGAGGGCAGCGTTCTGGACGCAATTGCGCTATGCAACAACCTCGGCGTCGAATTATGGACGATGCCGATAGAGGACGCGTTCAGCGCATATCTGGACACGCTCGCACCGAAGTTCGCAGGTACTGAGACCGGCGTTGCAGAAGAAAACATGCAGTCGCGCATTCGCGGCAACCTGATTATGGCGGTGTCAAACAAGTTCAACTGGCTGGTGCTGACCACCGGCAATAAATCTGAGATGGCGACCGGCTACGCGACCATCTACGGCGACATGGCGGGCGGATACGCCGTAATCAAGGATGTTCCAAAGCAGCTGGTATATGACCTCTGCCGATACCGCAACACAGTGGGCAATACGGCAATTATCCCGCAGAGCGTCATCGACAAGCCGCCAAGCGCGGAACTGCGCCCCGATCAGAAGGACGAAGATTCGTTGCCACCGTACAGCGTCCTAGACCCAATTCTCAAAGCATATGTGGAAGACGACTATGCCTTCGACGACATCGTTGCGATGGGATATGACGCCGACATAGTGAAGCAAATCGTCACACTCGTTGACCGGAACGAATACAAGCGCCGGCAAGCGCCGCCCGGTATCAAAATCACGCCGCGCAACTTCGGGCGCGACCGCCGCATGCCGATAGCGAATCGGTATAGGCCGTTCTAACCGGCAGTTTTAGCCCGCATACAACTTCGTTCCAGCCATATCGACGACTTTGTAAGGCAAGCCGCTCGCTTTCGCCGCTCGCTGCCCAGTTCGCGTAACCAGCAGCGTGCCGCCGGTGCCGACGACATGCCCATCCACCATTATCGGCTTGCCCGCAACGAAGCTCATCGTCGGCTCGTTCGTCTGCGGATCTATGACGGTGATGTCCGCGTCAGCGCCTTCGCTGAAGTGCCCTTTGTTTAGCAAGCCAAGCATCAGCGCGGGCGTGAGTGATAGTTTAGTCGCCATTTCGAGCGGCGATAATGCCCCGAACTTTACGAGCGCCATGCTGGTCTGTATCGCCACATTACGCGGGTGGCAACCGCCGTCCGTTGCCACCGCGTCCACGATGAAATCGCCGGAGTCATTCTTAGCCGTGGTTAGCTTGAACGCACTAGACGGCAGATTGACAGGGAAACTTACGCCGACATGCGTGTTCTCGCGTTCGTACATCGCCAGCGCTTCTTTGCTCTTTAGATATACCACATGCCCGCCGCGCTGCGCGATGACAGAGGCATATCCGTCCGCGATCGCCTGATTCATTCCTTCGCGCGTAGGTGAGTATCCGCGCTGCGCAAGGCAGTTGCGCGACACATTCGCCATCACGAATCCCTCGCCGTCGCAGCTGCCGCTTGTGCCGTTTTGCACAGCGTGATACGCCTCCGTGTTCAACTGACCGCGCATATTCTCCAGTATATCCAGCGTCTCGTCGCACTCCGCGTTCGCGTCTTCGATGACGCCACGGCAGTACGAATTGACATGCGCTACATGCAGCCGTCCTTTACCCACTATTTCGGGAATCTCGCGCATGCCTCCCAAGTGACTGCCTGATTCCCGAGTGCCAATGTGAAATGCGACATACGCGATCTGGTCGTTGCTCGCACGCACCACATCGCCAGTCGCTTTTGGGCTGAACGGGAAATAGCCGCCCAGAATCTTGACTCCGAAACAGCCCTGTTTCAACGCACCAGAGACGATGTCCCTCGCCACTGAGGACGAAGGTTCGCCCGCCGGCATTGTAACCCCTGGTATGAGTGCGTACAGGCACGCGACATTCAGCCCCGCGCCTTTGCGCTTGATGCCATCAATAAGCGTGGGACCCGTTCCTGCCATGTCAAGCACCGTCGTAGTGCCCGCGCGAGCGAGCATAGCATAGCCAAGCGCCGGGTCCCAGTTGCGCGAGAGTCCGGCGACATGCGCGTGGGTGTCAATCTGCCCGGGTATCACCCAACGCCCAGTCATATCCACAATCTCTTCGCCATCAAACGGGTCGAGGTCAGGCGCGACCCGCGAAATCAGTCCATCCTTAACGCCTACATCCGCAATATCCTCGAAATCGTTCGCAGGGTCGAGCACCGTGCCGCCGCTCAATATCAGATCGTACTTTGCCATATCCCCACCTATCCTATTCTTCGTCCCTGTTCATCCTATCCGATGCCGTTATGTTACACTGACACTCGCCAAGTGCAAACTGACATATCCTGCGGAGGCTGCAATGACCAAGATAGGCGCGATTTTCCCACAGACGGAGATAGGCAACGACACCGGGGCAATACGCGAATACGCTCAGACGACCGAATCTCTTGGATTCGATTTCTTGCTGGCGTTCGACCATGTGCTGGGCGCGAACGCAGCATCGCATCCTGATCTGACCGGGCCCTACCGACACACGGACGCATTCCACGAGCCGTTCGTGTTGTTCGGCTATCTGGCGGCGGTTACAAACAGCGTGGAACTAGCGACCGGCATCATCATATTGCCGCAGCGACAGACCGCGCTCGTGGCAAAGCAAGCGGCTGCCGTGGATGTGCTAAGCAATGGTAGGCTGCGCTTGGGCATCGGCGTAGGCTGGAACCATGTAGAATACGAGGCGCTCAACGAGAACTGGCGCAATCGCGGCGCGCGCTCTGAAGAGCAGATTGATGTGATGCGCCAACTGTGGACGAACGAGCTCATCACATACGAAGGTCGCTGGCACAAGATAACTGACGCCGGCATATTGCCCTTGCCGGTGCAGCGTCCCATCCCCGTGTGGCTAGGCGGCGCGTCCGACCGCACAATCCGTCGTATCGTCAACATCGGCGACGGATGGATACTCACGGGAAGACCGGACGACCGCGCCAAGGGGCTCATCGAAACGCTGCACACCTACGCTAACAAAGCGAGCCGCGACACCGCAAGCATCGGTCTCGAAGGCTGGGTGTCCGCGAGCATCGGCGGGCCCGACGAGTGGGCGAAGGAAGCAGCGGGCTGGAAGGCGCTTGGCGCGACGCATGTATCCCTGAACACGATGCGCGCCGGTTTCGACACGCCCGCCGCGCACATAGACGCCATAACGCGCTTCAAGGAAGCGACGGCGGGGCTGTAGTGCAAGAGCAATCGCAGGGCATGGGAAAGCGAAGCGTCCTATCCCTATTCGTTGTGAGCATGTTGAACCACGAGAGCGAAGGACAGGCTTGGGTACCCGTACCACACGGGTCGGGGGAGGGTCAGCGCCTTTCGACAGACTCAGGACGAACGGTTGAGAGTTAGGGGCTGCGGTTGTGTAGTGGGATGGTGAGTTTGGCGGCGCGGATGTCGGCTGCCGCATGCCGTCGAGATTTCTTGCGCTCGGGCGGGCGTGTGGGCATATAGGGTATGGATTCGGGGTTGCTGGGGCCGTGTTCGGCGTATTCGGCTTCTTCCTCGCCTTTTTCGGCTCGGAGGTAGGCGTAATATTTTTCTTCGATTGTCGCCGCAGCCTCTTCGCCGCCGGCAGTGTGGGCTTCGTTGTACTCTTTCAGTATGGCGGAGAGTTCCGCGCTGCGGCGCTCTTGCCGTAATTCATAGACCTCGTTGTATTCTTCGCTGGCGCGGTAGTAGTTTTCGAAGTCTTGCCATGTGACGGCGTCGTAGTTGAGATCGTAGGCGCGGTGAAGGAGTTCTTTTGCTGCGGCGAGCCTGTGGCCGGAGCGCCACTCGCCGTCGCGCGGGTCGCTGTCGATGACCTGTATGAGCGTTTCTGCGGCTTCGATGCCGTTGTCGGTGCGCTCGCGGGCGAGTTTGACTATTGCCGAGTTGACGGGGTCGTTGGCGTCGAGTTCGGCGTTCGCGTCGTATGTGGTTTGATTGCGGCGCGGATGGGAGTATTCGCCCATTGAACGACGAAGTAGTTCTTTCGCCGCCGCAATCCGCTCGTGCGGTTTGACGGTGGGCATCAGGACGCCGGTGAAAGGATTTGGGTTGTAGTGTCCACCGTCCATAATGTATCGGAGAGTGTTGATGAGTGCTTCGCCGTTGTCGGTGCGCTCGCGGATGTAGCGGGCAACAGGGTACGCTGCGATGTCCCGGAGCGTGGGACGGGAGCGCGCGGAGGGGTTTTGGGTGTCGTTTTCCGATTCGCCGGCGCGGTCAACCACGATGTTTGTGTCTGCGGGTTGTGGGATGCCGTATTTTGTGAGCAGGCGAGCTGCGTCTAGGCGGTGGCAGATTTTGACGGCGGCATCTTTGCCGCGCAGGACGCCCACCAGGAATGCAGCGATGTCCTCACCGTTGTTAGTGAGTTGGGCTATTTTGTTTTGTATGGCGGTTTGGATGCACATGGGGGCAGTCAAAGTTTGAATCGGTTAGGCGGTTGGTCTGTTCTTTTCAAGGGGTGGGTACAGCAGGATT
>VXRI01000380.1 GCA_009838595.1 Chloroflexota bacterium
GTTTACGATAGAGTGCCTAAAATTTTCGCCATCGACAAACACACAAGTTCTGCCAACCATGAGTTTCTCCAAAAAAAGGCGGCAAACACGCGGTCTGCCGCCAAGCGTTCTGACACTTAGGAAGCACCTAAGCTTATTTATAATTTAATGGCATCAGCGGGTATTGTCAACCCGATTTTGTAGGTTCGAGAACAGTCAACGACTGATAACCTGCGCGAAAGTATCCCCGATTTCGCCCGGACCCGGCACTATCGCCACGCCCGCTGCGGCGAGCGCTTTTTCTTTTTCTTCGGCGCGCGCCGCCCTGCCGGTTATGACCGCGCCGGCGTGTCCCATCCGCTTGCCCGGCGGTGCGCTGCGTCCCGCTATGAACGCCGCCATCGGCTTATTGAATTCGCTGCTGATGTACTCGGCGGCTTCTTGTTCTCGCGTGCCGCCGTTTTCGCCAATCTTCACCACGCCGTCCGTATCGTCGTCGGCGTTGAACATCTTCTGGATGTCCACGAACGACGAGCCGTTCACCGGATCGCCGCCGATGCCCACGCAAGACGACTGCCCGATTCCGAGCGCGGTGAGTTGGCTGACGGCTTCGTAGGTCAGCGTGCCGCTGCGCGATACTACTCCAATCCTGCCGGGCGCATGGATGGCGCCGGGCATTATACCGACCTTCACGCGTGCGCCGGGCGTAATCATGCCTGGGCAGTTGGGGCCAATGAGCCTGACGGGCTTGTCGCGGATGTAGCGTTTGACGGCTATCGTATCCATGATTGGGATGCCCTCGGTGATGCAGGCGATAGTGGGTATGCCCGCGTCCACCGACTCCACGATAGCGTCCGCCGCGAACGGGGGCGGCACAAATATCAGAGCGCAGTTCGCCTGCGTGTCGTCCACCGCCTGTCGCACGGTGTTGAACACCGGAACATCGCCGTCGAAGACCTGCCCGCCGCGCCCCGGCGTTACACCGGCGACAAGGTTTGCGCCGTACTCGCGGCAGCGCAGCGCGTGGAAACTGCCCTCTCTGCCGGTAATGCCCTGCACGAGCAGGCGCGTATTTTCGTCAACAAGGATTCCCATTGGTTCGTTTGTTCCTTTCGGTTGGTTCAAAAAGTATCAGCCGCAAATTGACAGGCGTATGAAGCCAAATTCAACTTGAGCTTGGCAAAAATCTGAGTCGTATGCGAGCGAAATCCCACAATTTCGCTGGTTGATGCAGACGAAGTTTGCACAATCCACTATGCTCCAGTGCCTATCAGAATGAGATATGACTACTTCGACGGCCCTGTCTTCAAATGCTGCTGCGTTTCAATAGAAGTAGTGTGCTGCACCAAATCCAACAGGTTAAGCGCCCAGTCATGCCTCGCAACTACTCTGCCGTTTAGAAGCGTCAAGGCTTCGAAGTGTGTCCAGTTGGTTGTTACAGGCTGCAAACCTCTTCCGATTATAGCCTCCCAAGTATATCTTGCGTGGTTGTAGCGCTCGTCGCGCACATTCATAAGCGCTATCCAGAAACTGGCATCAACGAATATCTCACCTATGTAACCTTCAAGAATTTCGGATATTTGTGATGACGGGATCATCCTGTTAGACATACACTAGCTATCCTGATTTTCGTACGCTTCTCTTTCAGCATCTAGCTTCTTGAATAAATCTTCCATCCATTTCAAGGTTTCTTCGCTTTGCTTATGTCTTGGGTATGAAATCGTGTCAAGCTTAGCCAGAAACTCTTTTGTGGAGGCAAGCATTCCTTCGTCCAAGTATTGTGTAGGGACTTCAAGCCCCGCATCGTAACGAATTATTTCAATTCTTGCCCTTTTTATATCGTCGTATTCAAAACCGAACGCTTTTAGGAAATCGGTTATCTCGCTATGATGCAGTCTGTCCTACCCATTCGATATTATGACCTTTGTAGATCCGTCAGGCGACTCCACCTGCAAGCCATCACTTTTCAGGCGCTTATATCTGAAGTGATACACTTTCTTCAAGCATTCAGCGAAAGTCAGGACTGGAATGTCTGCCGGCTTCGCTTCGTCCCTCATAATCCCTTCCCTTTGCCTGACTTTTCTACTAATCTTGCCCCTGCTCGAAATTAACCTGCCAGTTAATGCCGAACTTGTCTGCGCATGAGCCGAAGTACGATCCCCAGAACATATCCTGCATCGGCATCGTAACCGCGCCGCCATCTGACAGCGCGCTAAACAGCGACTCCGCGTGCTCGCGGCTCTCCGGGCTGACGCTGATGGAGAAATTGTTGCCGGATACGAGCGTCAACCCCATGTTGGACGGAATATCGCTACCCATAAGGATATTATCGCCTATCGGAAACGAGACATGCATCACCTTGTCCTGTTCGCCCTCAGGCGGTTGATACTCGCCCGGAGCGTCGCCGAAGGTCTGAAAAATCATAAACTCGCCGCCAAACACGGAGCGATAAAAGTCAAAAGCCTCGCGGCAATTGCCGTCAAAGTTCAAATAAGTGTTGAGCATCAGTCCTCCAATGGTATTGATTGCCCGTAGTGTGTGCCGGCCGTAGTGTATGCCGGTAATGTAGCTGATTTCTGTACGCGATATGGCATTATCCGCAGGAGCGACCGACCGGTCGCCCCTACCGTCGTTGCGCCCTGCACATTCAACATAAATGCACGATAAATGCGCGGCTGTGTTGTTCCTTACGGCATGTACTGGTCGATGCCAACTGTGGACGCGCCCTCGCCGGTGGGCATCACCAGCGTCTTGGCGCGGTCTGCCCCCACGACCACGATGAACCAGCGGTCAACGCTTTCCAGCAGCGGCACTTCGAGGTCCAACCTCTCTTGCTCGGTCTTGTCTTTCAACCATTGCCACTGCTGTCCCACGCGCGCGTCGTCTATCGGCATGTAGTGCATCATCTTGCCAAGGCTCATGTTCGCGTTGTAGTGGATGAACTGCTTCGCCTCTTGCTTGGAAAAACCTTCGCCACCCACTGGTCGCGCGACATCCGGCGGCATGAATATCAGGCGCTCGTTGGTGTGGCGCGCGCCCATGCCGCGAGTGCCGAATGTGCTGCCGTAGGCGATGGTCTTGAGCAGATCGTCGGCGTCGGTATTACCCTGGTCTTGCACATCCAGCTCGCCGTCCGTGATGAACACGCTGACCGCGCTTTCGTCCGCGCGGAAGCCCTGATCGACATGGAACGGCTGCCAAGGGCTCATCTCTTCGTTCTCCGCGATGCAGTGCACGAACTTGCGCGTGGTGCCAATGGTGTCCATGTCCATCTGACCGGGATACCAGTAGCCCAGATTGCGCAGGCACAGCGAGAACGCGCGCCCGATGGTGATGTTCACCTCGTTGTCGCGGCCCGGACCAAGCCCTGAGCGCGGGTTGATGCCGATTTTCTTGGCGATAGGCCCATTGACCACCAGCATTGGCGCGTGCGGGCTGGTGGACATCAGCAGCGACTTGCCGCCATGTTCGCCGACTTCCGACAGCGCCTTGACCGCCGCGATGATGACCGGCATATGTTCCGGCTTCGCGCCTGCCATAGCCGCGTTGATGGCTATCTTCTCCACCGTCGCCAGTCCGAATCCGGGCGGCATGTCGCACACCAAGTCGTAGCGATCCAGCCCTGTGCCCGCCACAAGAGCGGCGACGGCTTTTTCGGTCGGCGGGTGCAGAATCAGCGAGTCGCCCCAGTCGCGCATCAGCCACTGCTCGTTCATCTTCAGGATGGTGTCCCAGCGGTCTTCGCCCTCGAATCGTTCGACGGCAGTCGCGGTGTCGCGCTCGCGGCGTCCGTGCTCTTTGTCGATGGTGAGAACTTCGATTATTTCGTCGATAACCGCTTCGGTCTGGCTGACGCACAGATCCGGCGCGAGGTTGCGGTAGATGCGCGGCACGATGACGAACTGCAGGTCGGGCATCGCGAACGCGCGCGAACTTGCGATGGCGTCTTCTTCGAAGCGCCCGGATACGATTGGGATGGCGGGCTTGCCCGTCTTCTCAATCTCAATCATGTCGTGGACCATCCACGACGCGCATGTCCCTCAATCGGCTGTGGCGCCGATGACGACATCACACTCCTTTGCGGCTTGCTGCACGATGGGCGGCGGCGCAGGATAGTTGCCACCGGTGTAGAACTTGACCTCGACATTGCTGAAGCGCTCTTGCAGCATCTCACCTGCGCGATTGAGGGCGAGGTCGCCGCCGTGCGTGCCGGACCAGAGCAGCCCGACGGTCTTGTTGTCCAGCGTGTCAGGGCGCGGGCTGATAGTCAGCGAGTTTATCAATCCACGCTGCTGCCCAATTGGATTTAGAACTTCGAGTAGGTACATTTTGTATCTCCTTTTCGGCAATTACTGCTTGCCACTGTGTCTTGAATTGCGGTAGTCAGGTTCAGGCGACGATTCGTCAAAAAGTATGCCCTTGCGCTAATGCTCGATGCGGCGGGCGTTAGCCCAACCGGCATCTCCTCATCCGTCATGATAGACCCTGTGAGCGTAGATTTGCGTCGAGACTATGAGACGACCGCATCCTTAATCGCTCCTGCCGCGCCGCTCAGATCGTCAACCAGAGTCACATCGAGGCTGGATTCGGAGAGAATGCGCCGTCCTTCATCTGCGTTCGTGCCGAGCATGCGGACGACCATAGGGCGAACGGCATGAGGCGCGGCTTCGGCTGCCATCAGGAATCCGCGCGCCGCCACATCGCAGCGCAGTATGCCGCCGAATATGTTCACGAGCACAAGCTCTACGGATTTATCCGACAACACGATATTGAGCGCCTGCGCTACCTTGTCTTCGTCCGCGCCGCCGCCTATGTCCAGGAAGTTCGCCGGCTTCGCGCCGCCGGACAGAACCACGTCCATAGTCGCCATAGCCAAACCCGCGCCGTTGACGATGCAACCCACGCTGCCATCCAGCTTGACATAGTTGATGTCGTACTTGCGCGCTTCGACCTCGCCTTCGTCTTCTTGCTCCGCGTCGTAGAACTCATTCAAATCTCTGTGTCGGAACATCGCATCGTCGTCGAAGTTAAGCTTGGCGTCAACCGCGAGCGCGCGACCATCCGTGGTGATGACGAGCGGATTGATTTCCGCCAGCGAGCAGTCGTTCTCCTGAAACGCGCGGCACAGGTTTTCGATGAGGGCGCCGACCGGACGGACTAGCGAGCCGTCAAGGTTCAAGCCGTATGCTAGGCTTCTGCCCTGAAACGGCTGAAACCCAAGCACGGGGTCTATCACCGCGCGCAGGATTTTTTCCGGAGTTGCGTCAGCGACCTCTTCTATCTCCATGCCGCCCGCCTCGCTAGCAATGACTACGATGCCCTCTGCCGCGCCGTCTATCACCACGCCCAGATAAAGCTCGTCCGCCACATCGATTGCCTCTTCGACCAGCACTTGGCGCACCGGCACGCCTTCCGGTCCCGTCTGGAATGTTACCAGATTCGTGCCGAGGATGGATGCGGCGAATTCTGCCGCCTCAGCCGCCGAAGCAACCAACTTGACGCCGCCCGCCTTGCCGCGTCCGCCGGCATGCACCTGCGCCTTGACGACCGCATTGCCGCCGAGCGTTTCGACCAAATTCGCGGCTTCCTCCGGCGTGTACGCTACGCCGCCCTCAGGCACCGGCACGCCGTACTCGCTCAATATCCGTTTCGCCTGATACTCGTGTATTTTCATTCTGCATTCTCTCAATTGGATTTATTCGTAGGTAATCGGTAACAATTGGGGCTCTCTCGCTCAGTATTATACGGATATGCCCGCCTTTTATCATCATGCCACCTTTGACAACCAGGGCAATCGCATTTAGTTTAAGTATAAGAAAAGGCATAAGATAGGGTTCATT
>VXRI01000043.1 GCA_009838595.1 Chloroflexota bacterium
CGCACCTCGCCCCGCTGCGATGGTAAGACGCCGCCCAACACCTCTACTTTGATGCTCTTGCAACAAGTATATTGCATACAACTCTGCATCGTATCCGGTTTCGCCTTCGCGTTCAGGGCCGGCGTGCGCGAATCCCACGATTGCTCCGTCAAGTGTCACGGCGACAATTATACAGTTGTCGGGCTTATGCGCTTTTAGGACATTTTCCCAAACATGCTGTCGTCTGCTGTACGAAAGGCTTGCAAAATATCCAGATGGCACGATGCCGGCGTATGTCGTTCGCCACGAATCTACATGCCCCTTAGATATGCCAGGTGCATCGGTGGGTACTGCAGGCCGTATGCGAACCGTCACGATACTCGCCTTTTCCTATAGGTTCTTTTGACATTTCACAATTACATCCCGTCATTCCCGCGAAGCATATTCTCGCCCCCGAAGAGGAGCAGGAATCCAATGCTTGCAAACGGTATCAACAAGACCAAAATATCTACATTGTGATGTTCTGCATTCTCGTTTTCACTGGGATATCGCAAATGTCAACAGAGCCTAGTGAATTCCTAACTTTGGGCGAAGTTACCAATTAGAATAGGCGGAATCACGCCAGGTTTACCGCTTGCATGCAGAGCGCATGGGACCTGGCGCGAATTAAGGCAGCGACATCAAACTGCATCGAACACCAGCGCAGCCGCACCAAACAGGCTCACATCATCGCCTAGTTGGGATGGTGCGACTGGTACAGCGCCTTTGAAGTGCGCCATCGCGCGGCGCCTGACTTCAGATTCGATGCCGGGCATGAACATGTCAAGATTCTGTCCTACTCCACCGCCTATGACGATTACTTCCGGATCGAAGATGTGCATCAGGTTGATAATGCCGGTCGCCAGATGTCCGGCAATTCCTTCCATCAGAGACAGCGCCACAGCATCGCCTTCCCTGGCGGCTTCTGCAATAGTTCGCCCGTTCACTGCGTCGATGTCGCCGCCGGACATGCCCAAAATGTCACTGCGCGCTCCGGCGCGCAGCCAATTGCGTGCTCTGACCGCCAGCGCCGTACCGGACGCCAGCGATTCCAGGCAGCCGACATTGCCGCAGTTGCAGAGTGCGCCGTTCTGCTCGATGGTCATGTGCCCGATCTCGCCGGCGAAGCCGTGCGTGCCGGTGTACAGCCTGTCATTGATGATGACCCCGCCGCCGATGCCGGTGCTGACAGTCATATAGACCATGTTGCTGCATCCCTTGCCCGCTCCGTATGCATGCTCGCCGGCCGCGCCGAGCGTGGCGTCGTTGCCCGCGAACACCGGCAGCGACAGGCGCTCTGACAAAGACGGGATAGGCGTGTACATATCCCACTCAGGACCGAGATTAGGCGGGTTGTACATAACGCCGGTGTCGGGCTCAACCGGACTCGCAAGCGACAACCCCACGCCTACAATTTGCGAAGGCTTGGCTGACGCGACATGCTCCAAGACAGTGGCTAGTTTGCGCATCACGGTGTCTCTGCCACACTGCGGCATCGTATCGGTGGAGTGGTGCGCGGTGATTTCCCCGGACCTACTTACGAGGGCGACGCGGGTTCGCGTGCCTCCCACATCGGCAACCAGAGCGTATTCAGCCATTGATATTCCCCCTATCAGCCTGCGAAGTGTTAGTATAGCACTCGTCGCAGTTTCCTTGTCATTCGAGCAATATAGATACTCTAAAGTCGTAGTGGTGGGAACGGTCCAAATGGCAAGATACCTGCGAAGTTGAGACCGTAGTGCTGAATCGGGACTGCATGTGAGGGACAATTGACGAGTGTAGGAATAATCGCGAATCCGGCAGCAGGCAAAGACATTCGCAGGCTGGTTGCGCAAGGCAGGTTCGTGCCGAATCAGGAAAAGGTGAACATCCTGAAACGGATACTCGCCGGGCTAGACGCCGTGGGCGTCGAACGCGTGATGATGATGCCGGACATGGCGCGTCTGGGCAACGGAGCGCTGGACGGCGGCAAGTACAATCTCGATGTCGAATTCCTGGACATGATTGTGTTCAATGCGGCGCGAGACTCTGTACGCGCGGCGAGCTTAATAGCGGATATGGGCGTGGGTTGCATCATCACGCTGGGAGGCGACGGCACGAACCAGTCGGTGGCAAAAGGATGCGGCGATGTGCCACTCGTGCCGGTGTCCACGGGGACAAACAATGTCTTTCCTGTGATGACAGAAGGCACGCTCGCCGGCATTGCGGCAGGGTTGGTCGCGCAAGGACTCGTGCCGCTCGAAGAAACGACGGCGCGCAGCAAGCGGCTCGAAGTGCATGTGGACGGCGAACTCGCGGACATCGCGCTCGTGGATGTGGCAATTTCCAAGGAGCGGTTCGTCGGGGCACGCGCCATCTGGGATATGGCCACGGTTGACGAGCTTTATCTCGCGCGCGCAGAGCCAGTGAGCATAGGGCTATCAGCGATCGGCGCGCAGTTGATGCCGCTGTCGCTCACCGATGCGCAAGGGCTGCATATAAGGCTTGGCGATGACGGCGAAAGCGTGTCAGCGCCGGTCGCGCCGGGCATGATAATTCCAGTCGGAATCCGAGAATGGCGGCTAATTGATTTCGGTGAGTGCGTGAGTGTCGAGCTGCGGCCTTGCACCGTCGCGCTGGACGGCGAGCGCGCGTTCACTCTGCGACCGGGACAGGATGCGTTTGTGCGACTGAGCAACAAGGGCCCGCGCGTCGTGCTCATCGAACCGACATTGCGAGCGGCCGCTATCGGCGGCGTATTCAGGACGAAACAGGCATTGGGGTGAGCAAAATGAAGTTCGATTCGCGGCGCTCGGATGTGAGAGCGCGGAACGGGATGGTGGCGACTAGCCAACCGTTGGCGGCGATGGCCGGGTTGCGTATGCTGATGAGCGGCGGCTCGGCGGTGGACGCGGCGGTGGCGGCAGCGGCGACGCTGAATGTCGTCGAACCGTTCTCCACCGGCGTGGGCGGCGATGTGTTCGCGCTGGTGTGGAGCGCGGAGGCGCGCAAGCTATACGCGCTGAACGCTAGCGGGCGGTCGTCGTCTGACGCTGACGCAGAGGCTTTGCGCTCAACGGGATACGATAGCATCCCGGACAACAGCCCATACGCGGTCACGGCACCCGGAGCAGTCAGCGGCTGGCAAGCATTGCTGGACAGGTTTGGCAATATGGAAATGTCCGATGTTCTGCGACCTGCAATCGACTACGCGCAAAACGGCTACCCCGTGTCTGATATGGTCGCCTTCCAGTGGGCTGGCGCCGAATCGCGACTGAAACAATACCATGCAGGCAAAGAACTGCTTATGCGAGGCAGAGCGCCACGCGCCGGCGAGGTGATGGCGATACCCACGCTCGCCGATACGCTGCGCACGATTGCGTATGGCGGCGCGAACGCATTCTATCGTGGGCAAACTGCAGAGCGCATCGTGGCATTCGTGCAAGAGCGCGGTGGTTGGCTGAACACGGACGATATGGCAGCGCACGCGCCAAACTGGGAAGAGCCGATAACCACGAACTACAGAGGTGTGGATGTCTGGCAATGCCCACCGAACAATCAGGGCGTAAATGTGCTGCTCGGGCTGAACATCGCCGAGGGATTCGACATCGGCGCGATGGGCGCACAGTCCGCCGACAGGCACCACCACTTGATAGAAACCGCGAGGCTCGCACTGACCGACGGCCTGTACCACATCACCGACCCGACGTACATGCGCGCGGACATCGGCTTGCTAACATCCAAGTGGTACGCGGGCGAACGGCGCAAGAGTATTCGCGGCGACCGAGCAATGGACGACGTGCCTGTGGGTCTGCGGCGACAAGATGGAGACACGGTGTATATCACCAGCATTGACGGCGCGGGCAACGCCTGCTCACTAATCAACAGCGTCTTTTCGGATTTTGGCACAGGGTTGGTAGTGCCGGGCACAGGAATCGCACTACACAGCAGAGGCGCATCATTCTCGCTAGATCCCACCCATCCCAACGTCTTAGAAACCAACAAGCGACCATTCCATACGCTGATTCCCGGCATGGCAACGCGAGATGGCGAACTATGGCTCAGCTACGGCGTAATGGGCACAGTGCAGCAAGCGCAAGGACAGATCCAAGTTTTGAGCAACCTAATCGACTTCGGCATGTCGCCGCAGGAAGCCCTAGATTTCCCACGATTCAGCTACCGCCCATTAGAAGGCGAAGTCGGTATCGAGCCACGCATCCCCGCCAACATCGCCGACGACTTGCGAGGACGCGGACACCGCATCATCATAACCGATTCGCATCCGCTCTACTTCGGCGGCGGGCAAGTTATCGCCCGAGACGCGGAGACCGGCGCACTAACCGGCGGCAGCGAGCCGCGCAACGACGGGTGTGCTGTTGGGTGGTAGATAAGAATAACGGAGTGGTCTGCTTAAACCTCGCATACGATAAAATGCTGCCTGACACGCCGCGCCAACGCCCTTCTGCGATTTCGTAAAAGCACACCGCCCTGCGGTATGAATCCGCTCATTACTTGTTCCCGTGCCTCTAACTTCGCACAAGACACTGGTTCCTGCCCGCCCACCGTCGGCAGTAAACCGCGCAACCACGCCTGCGCCGTTAGATGATAAATGGCTTACGGCAGTCGCGGGATGCCTTACTCTTCTGCTCCGGCTACCATTGGCTGCGTGATTGTACGTGCCCAAGGTGTTTCTGCGACTTCGCATAAGGCGCCACTGTACGATGTGAAGCGGCTGGTTACTTGCCCCCAGGGTTCGGTCTTGGTGGGCTGAACTACTTCGATGCCTGCGGACGAGAGGCGTTCTTCGGCTGCGGCTGCGTTGTCCACTTCAAATCCGACGGTGTAGCCGAGCGGCACGCGGTCGGCGGCTTCTGCGCTGCCGTAAGTGGCTTTTGCCGCTTCTTCGCGCGACCAAATGCCGAAGTGCAGCATTCCGGCAACGGTTACATCAGCGTATCCATCGTGGTGGACTTCAACCTCTAAGCCCAGCCCGTCCCGGTAGAAGTGCACTGCGGCGTCCATGTCCTCGACTACTTCTGCGATGCTGGCGAAGTGCCTGACCATTTCTGCTTCCTTTCGATGTGAGATTTCGCCCAACGCAATGTCGTTACCCTGCCACCGTCGTGTAATGGATGCGGCGGCCACAGAGCAACGAATTAAATTGTGAGAACTATATTATTGGTGGCTATATTTGACTATTAGTTATTCACCGGCGGCGCGAATAGGGATATGCGATTGCCAGAGATGTCGTTGAAGATGGCGATTGAGCCAAATCCGCCCGGTATATCACCGGGCTGCATCAGCGCAGTTCCGCCTAGGCTAACTGCCTTGTCGAGATAGCCCTGCAGGTCGTCCACGCCTATAGCGATGCCCGGCTCGTTCGGTGGCATGCCTTCCATATGCTGGAATATGCCACCGCCAATGCCGTATTCACCGGCTTGTTGTACTAGGCGGTACGGCACGCCATCAGGCATATCCACAGCATTAATCTGCCAGCCAAAATTCTTGGTGTAAAAGTCTTCCAGCGTCGCCGCGTCGCTGCCGCCAAGTTCGAAATGCACGACCGGCGGCGCATCAACTTTCGGCGGCATCACGCCATCCCAATCAGGCGATTGCGCGTACAATCCGATTGCATTCTGCGCGGGGTCGAGGAACATCGCTATGGAGCCGACTCCCGGCGCAATCTCAGTCGGCGGAACGATTGTCGAACCGCCGTCTTCGCCAATCTTGTCCAGCGACGCTTGAAGGTCATCAACTTCAATGTAAAAGGTAATGAAATTGTCCATGCCGTCCATGTACTC
>VXRI01000309.1 GCA_009838595.1 Chloroflexota bacterium
GGCGATAAGGAATGCCGTAATTTCCACGTTCATCACGGTCGCGCCTTTTATTCTCTACGCCCTTTGAACCGCATCCGCAGCGGGCTGCCGTGGAAATCGTAGGCGGCTCGTATCGCGTTTTCCAGATAGCGTTTGTACGAAAAGTGCACCATATCCGAATAGTTGACGAAGAATGTGAAGCTCGGTGGGCCCGTATTGTCCTGTGCGACGCTGTATATCTTCAGCGAGCGGCGGCCAGACAGTGACGGTGGATGGCTCGCGACCGCGCCCATTACGCGGCGGCGCAGGTCGTATCTCGGCACGCCTTTCGTCCATTCCTGATACACCTGTCGCGCCGTGTCAAGCAGATTCGCGATGCCCGTGCCGTTTAGCGCAGATGTAAAGCAAATCGGCGCGTATGATGCGAATCGGAAGCGATCGCGCACCTGCACAAGTGCCTGCGCCTGCGATAATTCCATATCGTCGGCGAGGTCCCACTTGTTGACCGCTAGGATGATACCTTTGAATTCGTCTAGGATGTACTTGGCGATGTGCGAGTCTTGCGCGCTTGCCAATTCCGTGGCGTCTAGCAGCAGGATGGCGACATCGGCGCGGGATATGGCGCGCACTGTGCGAAGCACGCTGTATCGCTCGATACCGCTTTCCACGCGGCCGCGTCGCCGTATGCCCGCCGTGTCGATGAGCAGCACCGACCAGTCGTCAAATTGCATCAGGCTGTCCAGCGAATCGCGCGTGGTGCCTGGTATATCGCTGACAATCGCGCGTTTCTCGCCGGCTATCGCATTCAGCAGCATGGACTTGCCGACATTCGGGCGACCGACAATCGCGAGCTTCAGATCGGCTTCCGGTTCCAAGAACGCCGGCGCGTCCGGGAAATTCGCCACGACTTGTTCCATAAGATCATCCGTGCCGCGATTGTGGAACGCGCTCACAGGGATGGGTTCGCCAATGCCCAGCTCGTAGAACTCGGCGGCGGCGGTTGCCAATCGGTCGTTGTCCGCTTTATTCGCGGCAAGCTCGATGGGTTTCTCGGTGCGGCGCAGCGCATCCGCGACATCCACATCTGCGGGCATAATGCCCGTCGCGGCGTCAACGGCGAACACGATAACGTCGGCGTCTTCGATGGCAAGCTCTATCTGTCCCTTGACCTGCTGCCACATGTCAGTTTCCGGGAACAGGTCTAGTCCGCCCGTATCCACTAGAATGAACGCGTGGTCCGCCCAGATGGTTTCGGTCATCACGCGGTCGCGAGTAGTCCCGGCAACATCGGACACGATGGCGAGCCTGTTACCTACGAGCCTGTTGAACAGCGTGGACTTGCCCACATTAGGCCGTCCCACAATTGCGACTAGAGGCTTGACTGTGCTGGTCATAGGAAATCACTTCCGGCGGTTGCTGATGAATAAGGACTGTATGAAATGGGAGGACAGACGCTGGATATTTCTGCGGCAATAGGGGCAACTATAACCGTGTGAGTAACGACATTGCCCCCGTCCTAACTTCCCTATAGATTGCCCCATATAGGCGGCTCCATAGGTGGAAAGGACACTTTGTTATATCGTTAGCCAAGTAGGAGTTGGGATAGATAGTTCCTTCCATCTTGATATTGATGGAAGAAAGCTAGGATGGAGGGGGTGAGTTGGATTATACCCCCGTCGAACAAAATCACTCGCCATATATGGCGGCTAATACGGCTTTCTGCGCGTGCATTCGGTTTTCCGCCTGGTCGAAGACGACCGAATTCGCGTGGTCTATCATACCTTCGGACAGCTCTTGCCCTCGGTACGCCGGCATGTCGTGCATGAAGATGAAATCCGGCTTGGCGGCTTGCACCAGATCTTCGTCCACCTTGTATTTGCCGAATATCGCGACTCGCTCCTGCTTCTCGTCTTCCTGTCCCATACTGACCCAAGTGTCGGTATAGACGACATCGGCATCGCGTACACCCTCCGACGGCTCGCTGACCCAGCGCAGCTTGGACTCGGACGCCGCCGCTCGCCGCTGTGCCTCGTCTAGCGCGATAGAAGGAATCCGGTAGTCCTCCGGAGACGCAAGCGTGAAGTTCGCGCCGACAGACGCGCACGCGATAGCGAGGCTCGCCGCGACATTGTTGCCGTCTCCCACAAACGCGACATCCAAGTCTGACAGTGTGCCCTTGTGCTCTTGCATGGTCAGCAGATCGCCCATTGCTTGGCACGGGTGTTCCAAGTCTGACAGCGCGTTAACCACGGGAATCTCGCAGTATTCGGCAAGCAGCTCGAGGCTGCGGTGCGAAAATACGCGCGCTATGATGCCGTCCACCCATCGGTCAAGCACGCGCGCGATGTCGGCTTCCGGCTCGCGCACGCCCAATCCCACGTCCTGCTGGCTGAGGTATGTGCAAGTCCCTCCGAGCTGCCGTATGCCGACCTCGAAGCTCACCCGTGTTCGCAGTGAAGGCTTCTCGAACAGCAGCGCGAACTCTTTGCCTTTGAGGGGGCGCTCGTCCTTGCCGCGCTTCATCGTATAAGCGCGCTCCACGAGTTCCCTCACGCCGGCCGAGGTCAAATCCGCGACGGACAGAAAATCCTTGCCCTTCATCTGTGCCTCCTTGCTCACTCTGGCGATATTATAGTATCTGCTGAAATATAAGCAAGGGATAAGCGCGCGATGTTCTCTATAAGCGCAGGAAGCGCCCTGTCTATCGCAATAGTTTTTAGATGCTTGGGATGGGCGGAACCGACAGGATGGATAAAATATCTCATGATGCCAGATAATCTACTCATTCTATATTAGCTTATGCGAAGGGTGTATGAAATTCTTGATAACGCTTGAGAATGATGATGACGGATTCATCGTGGCTAGCTGCCCTGCTCTGCCGGGATGCCATTCGCAGGGAAGGAACAGAAAAGAAGCTATCGGCAACATCACTGAATCTATACAAGCATACATCGAGAGCATGGTGAAGCATGGCGAGCGTGTGCCCGGCTACTCCGAATTCCAAGAAATCGAAGTAGCCATATAGCATGGCACGTTTGCCAGTCATTTCAGGTGATGATTTTGTGCGTGCGATGGGACGGGTAGGCTACACGCAGGACCACACTCGTGGCAACCACATGATTTTGGTACACCCTCTTCGCCAGAGGCTGTCAGTCCCAAAACATCGAGAACTTGGACGATGTTTGCTCAGGTGTCTTTTACGGGATGCAGACGTGTCGCGGAGGAATTCGCAAGCCTCGTCAACTGAAAACTAAATCAGCAGCGCTCCGTCCCGCTTCACCACTTTGCCTTGCGCCACTATAGTGCTCACATTGTGCAGCGCCTTAATATCGGTGGTAGGGTCGCCGTCCACGATTACCACATCGGCAGACTTGCCCACTTCCAGCGTACCGATTTCATCTTCAAGCCCCAAACACTCCGCCGATGTCTTTGTCGAGCAAACTATCGCTTCCATCGGTGTGATGTGCATGTCTTCGACCATTATCTGCGGGATGTACGCGAAGTCGTTGAAGCGCGCATTGGTCATGCCCGAATCCATGCCGGTTACGAACTTTACGCCGCGATCCCACATGTCGCGCAGAATCTCGAATCGGCGCTCTTGGTTTTGATTGGCGGCGCCGTCGGTTGCCCGTCCGCGCATCCTGTTCAGCCGCCCAAGCGCCAGCGTTGGGTCAACCCACAGCCCCTTCTCGACAATCATATCCGTTGTATCCGGGTCGTAGTCATACATCTGCTCTTCGTCTTCGGCGAGCCAAGTGCAGTGGATGATGTTGTGCACACCCGCCTCAACGCAGTTGCGTACGCCAGCGGTCGCATGGCAGTGCGCTGCGACTCGCAGCCCGAGCCGCTCGGCGTCCTGCACGGCTGCCTTCAGCGTGGACGCCGGATACTGCGGCGCGCGCGTGTTCGTGCCCGGCGTGAAGCCGCCTCCCGTTGCCATAATCTTGATGTAGCCCGCGCCAAGTTTGAACTGCTGACGCACAGCCTGCAACACTTCGTCCGTTGTGTCCGCCTCTGTGCCGAACATATGACAATGCCCACCCGTAGTCGTGATGGGCGTGCCAACCGCGATGAGGCGCGGACCGGGGATGATGCCGTCTTCGATTGCTTTAACGATAGGGAAAGCGACCTGATTGCGCGACCCCAAGTCTCGCATTGTGGTAACGCCGGATGAAAGCGTATCGCGCACCGCGCCGACCGCACGCATCAGGAATATCTCGTCCGTCTCGGTCATAATGTGATTGTATGCTTCCACTTCCGCGCTGCAGTGCATATGAGTATGCACCTCGATGAGGCCGGGCATAATACTGCCGCCCTTAACCTCTATCACATCCACATCCTCGCCCGGTGCGAACTGCAGCGCGTCCTGCGTCGTCACCTCCGTTATGCGGCCGTTCTCCAGCACGATAGCGCCGTTCGGCGTCGCAGCCGCGCCTGTGCCGTCGATTAGTCGGTCTGCTTTAAGCGCTAGTTTCATCTCTGCCCTCACATTCTTGAATACTCGGATGTGGATATTCGGAAATTCCGTACATTATAGCACGCCGTTATAGCGCGCCGTTCCCCGCATGCCCGCCGCACTAGACCGCCGCCGCATATCTGATATAATCCAGCCAAACCCCATCAGCGCGCCGAACCCAATCATCGGCAACCTGACAGTAAGACCGACTGACGAACTTGACAGAAGGATCTGCCGATCCATTGTCAGACCAATCTACCGAATCACTCAACGCACGGGAGGCAGGCTCATGGCAACCTATTCGGAACTCAACAAAGAATCGCTGCTGTGGATGTACGAGAAGATGGTTACGATACGCCGCTTTGAAGAGCAGTCTCGGCGTGAGGCGGATGCTGGCAAACTGCGCGGCATGCACTCGTCCATTGGGCAGGAAGCCGTGCCTACGGGCATCTGCGCTCACCTGCGCGACGACGACTATGTGCTTGGCACGCACCGCAGCCATCACCACTGCATTGCCAAGGGCGTCGATCTCAACGAGATGATGGCGGAACTGCTCGGCAAGGCGACAGGCACGAACAAGGGCAAGGGCGGCACGATGCACATCGCCGACATCAACAAGGGCATGCTCGGCGCGAACGGAGTCGTCGGCTCGAACATCCCAGTGGCGACGGGCGTGGCGCTCAGCGCGAAGGTGCGTGGCAGCGACCAGGTCAGCGTAGTGTTCTTTGGCGACGGCGCGTCTAGCCAAGGCAGCCTGCACGAGGCCATGAACATCGCCAGCATCTGGAAACTGCCGGTGCTATTCGTCTGCGAAAACAACCGCTACGCCGAATCCACGCCATTCGAGTACGCCGTCGCCGGCGGCTCTATCGCCAATCGCGCGGCAGGCTACGACATGCCCGGCGTGCTGGTGGACGGACAGTCCGCTCTCGACATGTTTGAAGTGGGCAAAGAGGCGATTGCGCGCGCGAGGGCAGGGGACGGCCCCACGCTCATCGAGGCGCAGACCTATCGCTATCAGGGACACTTCGGCGCGGACGACCCCCTGGGCTACCGCACGCAAGAAGAGGAAGACTACTACGAAGCGCGCGACTGCATCAACGCGCTTAGGGCGCACATCACGGACGGCGGCTACGCTACCGAAGGCGAAATCACCGTACTGGAAGAGCGCGCGCTGGCAGCAGTCGCAACCGCAACGGCCTTCGCCGACGAAAGCCCATTCCCCGATCCATCCGAGCTGACGACCGATGTGTATGTGTCGTATCCGTAGCGCCACTGGAATTGCAAAATGTACATAGATGAACTGAAAGATCGACTATCTGCGCTAAAACAGCGTGGGTATGTCGCCTCGTTGAGG